>CALDQK010000092.1 GCA_937911525.1 uncultured bacterium | reverse complement strand
TCCATCAGCCTGGATTGCAGCTCACGGCGCAGCCGCTGCACCGCGCCGGCCGCGACAGCATGGCGCGCGACCTGGTGGCCTCCCTCGCGAGCAGCGCGGTGCGCCTCAACGGCCGCGCTCACTGGGCCGGCAACACGCTCCGCTACGGCAACTGGACGAGCAACCCGATCGAGACCACGGCCTACGCGCTGCGGGCCCTGATCGAGCTGGACGGCCAGAACCCCCTCGTGCGCGACGCGATGAGCTGGCTGCTCAGCCGCCGCCGCGGCAACCGCTGGACCACGACCAAGGACACCGCGGCCGTGGTGATGACCTTCAGCCACTACGTGAAGGTCACCGGCGAGCTGAACCCCGACCTCAGCGTCGCGGTCAGCGTCAACGGCCAGCAGGTCGCGACCCAGCGCTTCGGCGCGGCCGACCTCGGCAAGGAGGCCGTCACGATCACGGTCCCCGGCAGCGCGCTGGCCGACGGCGCCAACCAGATCGAGATCCGCCGCACGGGGCAGGGCGCGCTCTACTACACGGCGCTCCTCGACCAGTGGGTGCGGATGAACCCGATCGCGGCCGAGGACAACGGGCTGAAGATCACGCGCGACTACTACGTGGTCCACGAGCGGCTCGACAACGGCCAGCTGGTCGAGGACGAGCTGCCCTTCACGGGCACCGTCAAGGCGGGCGAGACGGTCCGCGTCAAGCTGACCCTCGAGGTCACCCGCGCCGGCGACGTCGAGCACGTCAACTTCGAGGACCGCTTCCCGGCGGGCTTCGAGGTCGTCGAGCGCGAGCGCCGCGCCTGGGGCTGGTGGAGCTACTGGCGCTCGGCCCGCGAGGTCCACGACGACCGCGTCGTGTTCTTCGCCAGCCAGCTGAACCGCTTCGGCGGGGTCAACGGCCAGCGCTACGAGTACAGCTACGACCTGCGCGCCGAGACCACCGGCCGCTTCCTGGCCCTGCCGGCCTTCGCCGAGGCGGTCTACGCCCCGGGGACCAACGGCCGCAGCGCCGCCACCGAGTTCGTGGTCACCCCCAACTAGGCGAGACCAACGACTCGAGCGCGAGGGCTGCCGGCAGCGCCGGCGGCCCTTCGTTCGTGTGGGGCAATGGGTCGGAGCCGCCCTGGCGGCGGCGCCGAATTCGGCTTGGTAGGCCTTGTCGGCCGCTACTCGTCGAGGCCCCCAAAGCGGGCGGGGGTAAACCCGGGTAAACCCCAATGCCAGATGATGAGCAGCCCAAACCGTGCCTCATGCAGCCCTTGCGGGTTTGGTCGGGAAGGGCCGAGCGCGTGACTTGACCGCTCGCGGATACCAGCGGGGCCCGCGCTTGGGCAGGACGTAGCTGGCCAGCCTGGGGAGCAGTCGCGACAAGGGTTCGCCTGTGCGGTATGCGCCGCGAATGGCGTGCAGGCAGTCCGTGAAGCTGAGGTCGATCGGTGGCCTGTCCCCGGCTGCAGCCTCGGCCATTCGCATTCGAATCGCGTTGTAGGCCGTGAGCATGGCGTAGGCCTCTTGGAGGACCCGCGCTGGGCGCTTGCTCCGGAACTCGACCTTGCGGTTCGTGAGCGAGCACTTGAGCTCGCGGAACGTGAACTCCGCCTCCCATCTCAGTTGGTAGAGCTTGGCGATCTCTCGCCATGGGTAGAGCTCGGCGTCGGTCAGGTTCGTCAGCAGGTAGACCACCTTCCGCCTTCTTCCCTTCACTCTGGGCGGTATCCACTTGATCTTCCGCAACGGCAGTGGCTCGGCGCCCGCCCGGGGCCGCAGGGAGTTGGGCACCGGGAAGACGACGAGCGTGTCCTTACCCCGCACGAGCACCTGGCGGGTCTTGGGCTTGACCGTGTTCTTGCCCGTCTTGAGACGAACAACGAAGGGGATCTTGCGTTTGCTCAAGCTCTCCAGCCACTTGTATGCGCAGAAGCCTCGATCCATGACGAGCAGGGTCTGAGTGGGGATCTGGTCCAGCATGTGATCTCGGGCGAGAGACAGCTCACCACTTCCTGTCCCCTTGTAGGGACCAAACGTCGCGGCCCTCACTTGGTGGCTGAAGACGTCGACCAACAAGAGGCCACGCATTACGGGGAAGCCAGCTGGCTTCGTTCCGCCAGGGCGACCGAAGGCCGCTTCGTTCTCCGGCGAGTCTGGAGTCCGAAACGCAACGCCGTCGAGCGCAGCCACTCTCAGTCCACGCCAGACGTGCTGCTCGACCTCGTCAGCTTCCTCTGCGTGAGCCCGGAACAGCGCTCGCACCGGCTCCCAGCCCAGTCGGTCACGAGCGGCGGTGATCGAAGACGGCTCAGGCGCCTTTCCCTTCCAGCTCTTCGGCTCCCCCAGGATCTCGACGAGCTCCCGCAGCACCGCGGGGATACCGCGATCTGCCCTGAAGGCCATAGCAAGGACGAGCTTGAGCACGAGCGGTGGGGGGAGCTTCCCTCCCTGCCGCTCTCGACGGCCCTCAAGAACGCTGGCTTGCAGGTGTTGAGGAATCGCGTCCAAGAAGACGTTGAGGCGCTTCTGCGGCACGGGAGCTCTCCGCAGTCCCTGACGGTGCGGCGCGCTACACTCCGGCCGGTCCGACAGCGACGGTCTGGTGTTGGTTCGCACCCCCAGGCTCACATCGCGGTCGGACTAACTACGTACGTGCACAAGACGCCAGCACGGAACCCACACTGGCCACACGGGTTACGACTTCGCCTCCTGGCATTGGGGTAAACCCCGCCCCTACAGGACATCGGTCAGGCCGCGAGAACCTCGTAGGATTTCGACATGGACAAGAAGTCAATCGCGCTAGGCGGCCTGGTAGGGCTCGTGCTGACACTGGTGCTGGGCGGGACGGCGTTCAAAGTGGCCGTCGCGTCGGGGGCGGTCAGGCTCCCCTCCAAGGTCCCTCCCTACGTGTCGACCTTTCAGGCCCACGCGATCCTCACGCCCGCGCTGAAGGAGCTCGGCGCTCGCGTCGAGGGGCAGGGCGGCAGCGGCAACAGCATGAACACGCCGCACGAGCGGCCCTTCATTCAGCGGTCAGCGTTCACCGTCCACCTGCCGGTGAAGGTCGAGCCCAGCGCCGCGCTGGAGGCGATCGACCGGGCCTTCCAGGCCCACCTGAAGGCGGCGGGCATGGTCTTCGACCGCGGCGCCCCCGCTGGCTTCCCCATGAACCAGATCTCGATCGTGAACTACGACTACCGCCCGCCCGACGCCAACCTGAAGGCGGGCCAGGTCACGCTCGGTCTGCTGCCCCTGCCCGACCGGATCCACGTTTGGACCGTCGCGGTCGACTTCCCCTAGGAGCCAGGCCCGCCGTCCTCCCGCTCGACCTCCCGCTCGACCTCGATCGGAATCGGCACCGGCTCGCCGCTCGGCTCCTCGGCTCGCTCGCGGAAGAGCAGGAAGCCGGTCGCGATCGCGATCAGGAAGGCCGGCGACATGGCGGCGAAGTAGGTCTGCTTGGGGTCGAAGTGGAGGTAGAGGAAGTAGCCGCCGACGCCGATCCCGCCGATCAGGAGCGCCTTGAGCCCGTCGAGGCGGACGCCGAAGGCGCGCAGGATCACGAGCGGGCCGAAGCCGCAGGCGAGGAAATACCAGGCCAGGAGCACCGCGCTCAGGACGCTCTTCTGGAAGGCTCCGAAGGCGAGCGCGAGGAGCATCGCGAGCAGGGTGAACACCTTGGTCGCCGAGGCCGGCAGCTCGGCCCCCTCGGGGGCGACGTCGTTGACGAGCACGCTCGACTGCACGATCACCATCGAGTCCACGGTCGAGATCACGGCCGCGAAGATCCCCGCGACCATTAGCCCGACCGCGGGCGCCGGCAGGAGCTGCTCGGCGATCGTCACGATCGCGAGCTCGTTGTCGGCCAGGGCGCCGGCGGGGACCAGCAGGCGCGCGCAGAGCCCAGCCACCACGACCGTGCCGTAGAGCAGCAGCCCCAGGCCGAAGTACCAGCGCCGCGCGCGGACGAGGTTCTCGGGATCGTCGATCATGAAGGCCCGCGAGAGCACGTGCGGCTGGCCCGAGGTGCCCATGCCGCTGATCGTCCAGCCCAGCAGCCCGACCAGGGCCCAGCCCCAGTTCTCGGTCAGGGCCAGGTGGCCGGGATACTCGGTCTGCAAGCGCGCCCACAGCTCGCCCGGGCCGCCGACCGCGATCAGGCCGGCGCTCATGAGCCACAGCATGCCGACGATCATCACCGGGCCCTGGGCGCAGTCGGTCCACACCGAGGCCCGCACTCCGCCCGCGAAGCAGTAGCTGGTCACGATCAGGGCGGTCAGCCCGAGCCCCGCCCAGCGCGGCCAGCCGTAGAGCCCGCTCAGGACCTTGGCGCCCGAGGTCAGCTGCCCCGAGGCGCTCAGGCTGAGCAGGGCGAAGAGCGCCAGCGCGGTGATCGCGACCCACAGCGGGCGCTTGCGCTCCTCACCCGCGCGCTCCTGGGGTCCCAGGAAGGCGGGCAGGGTGGTCGTGCCGCGCGCCTCCGAGGTGCGCCGGATCCGGTCGATCACGCCCAGGCGCCACACCAGGTAGTCGCCGCCCAGCCAGCCCGCGAGCATCCAGAGCGCGGTCAGGCCCTTGGCGTAGGAGAGCCCGACCATGCCCAGAAAGAGGAAGCCGCTCTGGGCGGTCGAGAGGGTCGAGAGGGCCATGGCCCAAGGCGGCAGCGAGCGGCCGGCCAGCCAGTAGTCGTCGGCGCCCTCGCCGCGCGCGCGGGCGGAGAGCAGTCCGACCGCCACGAAGGCGAGCAGGAAGAACACGAAGGTCAGCGCCACGGAGTCACCACGGCCCAAGGATGCCCGCTCTGGCGCCTCGATCCCAGGGGGAGGGCGCCGTGGGCCCTGCGCGACGCTGTGAAGGGGCAGGGTCGGCTGGATCAAGTAGCCTGACGGCCCCTGGAGGTGCCACGGGCATGTGCGGAATCGCGGGAATGCTCCGCTTCGACGGTCGACCGGTCGAGAGCGCGGTCCTCGACCGAATGACCGACGTGCTCAGCCATCGCGGCCCCGACGCGCGCGGGATCCACGTCGAGGGCGCGCTGGGCCTCGGACACCGCCGGCTCTCGATCATCGACCTCAGCGACGACGGGCGTCAGCCGATGCCCAACGAGGACGAGACGATCTGGGTCGTCCTCAACGGCGAGATCTATAACTTCCCCGAGCTGCGCGCCGAGCTCGAGGCCAAGGGGCACCGCTTCCGCAGCCACACCGACACCGAGGTCCTGGTCCACCTCTACGAGGAGGAGGGCTCGCGCCTGGTCGAGCGCCTGGTCGGGATGTTCGCCTTCGCGCTCTGGGACTCCCGGGCCCGCCGCCTGCTGATCGCGCGCGACCGCTTCGGCCAGAAGCCGCTCTACTACCGGCTCAACGACCAGTCGCTGCACTTCGCGTCCGAGGCCAAGGGGATCCTGGCCGACCCCTCGGTCCCGCGCGCGCCCGATCCTCTGGCCCTCGACCTCTACCTGACCTACGGCTACGTGCCCGCGCCACACTCGGCCTTCGTCGGGCTGAGCAAGCTCCCGCCCGGCTTCCTGCTCGAGGTCGAGGCCGACGGCCGCCACCAGCTCCGCCGCTACTGGTCGCTCCAGCTCGGGCCCAAGCGGCGGGTGGCCGGCCGGCGCGCTGAGGAGCGGGTCGAGGAGGAGCTGCTGGCGGCGATCGACGAGGCGACCCGCCTGCGAATGGTCAGCGACGTGCCCCTCGGCGCCTTCCTCTCGGGCGGCGTCGACAGCTCGGCGATCGTGGCCGCGATGTGCGAGGCCCAGCCCGGCGGCAAGGTGCGCACCTTCTCGATCGGCTTCGACGAGCCGGCCTACGACGAGCGAGCCTACGCCCGCGAGGTCGCCGAGCACCTCGGCACCGAGCACGTCGACCTCGTCCTCAGCCCCGACAACGCGCCGGAGCTGGAGCGGGTGGTGTGGCACTACGGCGAGCCCTTCGCCGACGCCTCGGCCCTGCCGACCTTCGCCGTCAGCGAGCTGGCGCGGAAGCACGTCACGGTCGTGCTCTCGGGGGACGCGGGCGACGAGCTCTTCCTCGGCTACGACCGCTACCTGGGGACCCGGCTGGAGGAGGCCGTGCGCACCTCGCCCCAGCCCCTGCGGGCCCTGGCGCGCAACCGGGTCGCCCTCGCCCTGCTCAGCCACGGCGGCAAGCCGCAGCTGGCGGGGACCCTCGCCCACAGCGCCTTCAACCCGCAGCTGACGCCGGTCGACCTCTACCTCTCGCGCCTCGAGCTGGTGCGCGAGCGCGACAAGCGCGAGCTCTACTCGGCCGGCTTCGTCCAGGCGACGCGCGCCATGGACGCCTACGCCCTCTATCGACGCGCGATCGCGGACTCCGACGGAGAGACCTTCGTCGAGCGCTGCGCCCACGCCGACGTGAGCGCCTATCTGCCCGACGACATCCTGGTCAAGGTCGACGTGGCCAGCATGGCCTTCGGCCTCGAGTGCCGCTCGCCCCTGCTCGACCACCGCCTGGCCGAGCTGGCCGCGACCCTGCCGGCCAAGCTCAAGCTGCGCCGGCTGGAGCAGAAGCGTGTGCTCAAGCGCGCGATCCGCCGCCGCGTCCCGGCGCGGGTCCTCGAGCGCAAGAAGCAGGGCTTCGGCGTGCCCCTCGAGCACTGGTTCCGCGGCCAGCTGACCGGGCTCCTGCGCGAGCGCCTGCTCGACCCCGCCGCCCGTCAGCGTGGGCTCTTCGACCCGCGCGCCGTCGAGCGCGCGATCGAAGAGCACGCCAGCGGGCGGGTCGATCGCCGCAACCAGCTCTACCCGCTCCTGGTCCTCGAGACCTGGTACCGGACCTGCCTGGAAGCGACGGACCGACCCTAGGGATGGACGAAGCGACCCGCGAGCTCGCCCGCCAGGAGGACCCCGAGGTCCGCGCCGACCTCGCGCGGCGCCACCTCCGCGGCGGGGAGCCCGAGGCGGCGCTCGAGGCGCTGGGCGCCTACGGGCGCGGCGACCCGGCCGAGGTCCACGCCTTGCGCTGCGAGGCGCTGTGCGAGCTCGTGCGCTACGAAGAGGCGGCCGCGCTCGCCCGCGCCGCGCGCCGCCTCGACCCCGCCGCGCTCTCCGAGGGCTTGCTGGATCGGCTGGCCGGAGAGCTCACCCTCGCGCACGTGACGGGCGAGCCCCCCAGGTGGCTGACCCTCCTCCCGCTGGCCTTCCTGGGGCCGGCCAGCGCGGACCTCCTCGACGAGTGCGTCGACTCGACCAACCCGCTCGAGCGTCAGGTCGCCGCTCTCCACGAGGAGCACGCGCCGAGGCTCGTGGCCGACCCCGATCCGCTCGTGCGCGCCCTGTCCTGCGAGGCGCGAGCCCGCGCGCTCCCGCCTGCGCAGGCTCTCGTGCTGCCCGTCGTCGACGTAATCGCGCCAGCGCCAGAGCACGTCGGCTGATCGCGTCGCATGCCGCATGGCGTGGGCGTGGGCGTGATCGCGGGCGT
>CALDQK010000091.1 GCA_937911525.1 uncultured bacterium | reverse complement strand
CAGCCACTCGAGGCCGAGCGAGGCCGGCGCGGCTGGCGGGGTCGGGCTGGCCTGCTGGGCCAGGGCCGGCGCGAGCGCGAGCAGCAGGCCCGCGAGGAGGAGGGGGCGAGGGATCTTCACGGTGCGCTCCTTGGTGAGGAGCGAGATCGTCTCACACCGCGATTCGGCCGAAGATCCCCTCCAGGGTCTGGACCCAGACGCGCAGATCGGTGGTGTGCTTGCCCGCTAGCTGCATGGTCCAGCCGAGCGCCTTTTGGTGGTCGTTGATCCGCTCGAGGGGGATCCAGAAGCCGAAGTCCAGCCAGCTCTGGGGCGCGCAGCGGTCGTGCAGGAGCAGGTAGACGTCCTTGAGCTCGGGCGCGTCGCCCTGAGCCACGCGCTCCTGGTAGTCGAGGATCTTGCGCAGCCGGTTCTTGTGGGCGGCTCGGTCCATGCGTCGGTCGAGCAGGTGCTGCTTGAAGGACTGGGTTTGACCCCGCGGCGAGAGGGCCTCCTTGTTGGCGTCCAGCAAGAGCAGGGTGACGGCGTTGACCTGCGCGCCCTGCTCGCCGTCGGTCGCGGCCACCCAGTTGCCGGCCTCGGCGATCTCGTGGTTGAGCTGGACGATGAAGTTGTTGGCCAGGATCCCGCCCGCGAAGGCCACGACGGGCTTCTTGCACACCCCGCACGTCGGGTTGAAGGTCGTCATGCCTCCACCATAGCGAGCCCGAGTCGCGCGAGCCGCTCCGCTAGACTTGGTCCATGTCCGAGCCCGCGGGGGACGATCGAGCGCCAGAGAGTCTGAGCTCGGCGCGCGAGGCTCGTCAGTCGCTCCAGAGCGGCTGGCTCGATACGTCCTGGCCGTCCAGCTAGACTCCTCCTGGTGGAGGAGCGGAGCATGACCAAGAGCCTCGGCGTCGTCATGGGGGTCGCAGTCACGTTGGCCATGGGCTCCCCCTGCCTCGCGGAGCTGCCGCGCGAGGAGTGGAAGGCGGCCAAGCGCGAGCTCGACGAGGCCCGCAAGAAGGGCTACGGCTTCGGGTCGGCGATCAAGGCCGTGGCGGTCGACGACAGCAAGCGGGCCGTGCGAGCGATCGCCGGCGCGCTCATGCGGACGCCCGACCTCTCGCGCGACTACGAGCGCGCCGTCAAGGCCGTGGCCGCGATCCGCGAGCCCGCTGCGCGCGCCGAACTCCTCCAGCAGGCGGGGCGCGGAAAGCTCGGCGTGCGCTACCTGTTCTGTGACGCGCTGCTGCGCGGCGAGCCGAGCCAGGAGTTCGTCGAGGAGCTGCTCCGAGACGGAGAGCCTGGCCTGGCCTCGCTGGCAGCGCAAGCGTTGAGCCGCTCGCGCGCGGCCTGGGCGGGCGCCGCGTTGAGCAAGCGGCTCGAGGAGCTGAAGGAGAGCAAGAAGCGAGCGCTGGTTCGGCAACGGCGATCGCTGCAGGACGCGCTCGCACAGCGTCAGCGGGCGGCGGCCAAGCCGACGGAGAAGGACCCCCGGCGAACCCGAACGCGCGCGCCGGTGGTGTTCCACAGCGACGATCGGGAGCTGCTCACGCAGCGCCTCTCCGCCGACGAGATTCTGGTCCTCAACGATCCGGAATACGGAGACGAGGAGGGCGCGCGCCTGCTCGAGGGCTTCCTCGACGAGCACGGCGTGCGCTACTCGGTGATCAGCGATCCGAGTCAGCTGCCGCAGGACGGAGTCCTGATCGGCAACTTCTCGGCCAAGTTCAGCTTCAGCGGAGAGCGCTCGCCCTTGGTGCAGTTCGTCCGCCGGGGCGGCTTCGTCATGACCGCGGGTCAGAGCTGGGCGCCCTTCGGGATCGAGTTCCGGCGCAGCGGGATGGTCTCGAGCGCTCGGGACGGCGTGCTGATCCCGGGGCCCAAGGCCAAAGACCACTTCCTGCTCGAGGACGTGTTTCCGGCCAACCCGCTCCTGCGGGTGCGCTGGGAGCAGGCCCTGGTCGAGGGCTACACGGTGGGCGAGGGAGTCTCCCTGGTCGAGGTCGACCCCGCGGCTCCAGGGCGCCCCTCTCCGGGCAGCACCTTCGCGCGGCTCCGGCCCCGCAAGGTCCGGGGCGTGATCGCGAACTTCGTCACCCGCGGTCGCGGCGCGGTGATCGTGCTCGAGCCTTCGATCAAGCCGCAGCGGCTCGCCCACGACGAAGCCGCGCTCAAGCAGCTCGTGCTGAACTTCATTCTGGCCAAGGCTCGCCAGCGAGCTGGCAAGAAGTGAGCACGGCGCGAGCGGCGTAGTAGAGTCCGCCTCGCCGAGGAGGCCTGATGCGCGCTGCGACCCCCTTCTTACTGATCCTGGTGCTCGCCCTCCCCAGCAGCGCTCAGCAGGCGCCGACCTGCGACCTGGCGGCGCTGGGCGCCCGCTTCCGCGACGGCGCCGTGGGGAGCTCCTGGCGGGAGCAGGGGCTGCACACCGCTTGGCTGGGCGAGCGGGTCGACAGCCAGCAGAGCTGGACGCGCGTCGTGACTCGCGAGAGCGAGGAGCGCTGGGGGGTCCGCTACCTGGCGTTCAAGGACAAGGGGTCCGAGGGTCCCGCGGCTCCGGCGAGCGGCGCCTTCGTGCGGGGGCCGAAGCGGTGGACCTGGACGCCCGCGTCCAAGGCTCCCGTGGATCGCGACCTGGAGCAGGCTGCGAAGCAGGAGGCCCGCCGGCGCTCGCGCCAAGCCGGCCTCGCCGACTGGCTGGTCCGCCTGCTGCCCAAGGCGCCAGTCAAGGTCGGCCAGACCTGGAAGCTCGAGCTGGCGGAGGCGGCGCGCCTGCTCGAGGTGCCCTATCCCGAGGCCCCGGCGCCCAAGACCTCGAGCGCGCAGGGCAAGCTCGTGGCGCTGAGCCCGAGCCACGCCACCGTCGAGGTCGCGGTGAAGCTCGACTACCCGGGCGACGCCGAGACCGACCCGGCCGAGGCAGGCTTGAAGCTGCGCGCTTCACTGCCGCGCAGGGGAGTGAGCGGCTCGCTCGAGATCACGGCCTGGATCAAGACGCCCGACGAGAGCGTGCGGGAGCTGCGCCGGGTCGAGCGCTCAGCGCTGGCCCAGGCCAAGCAGGAGTAGCGCGCACCGCATTCAGCGGGCTTCAGCGACGAGCTCGAGCCCGAGGGGGCGGAGCGTGATCGAGGCCTGCGGCGTGGGCGGCTCGCCCGCGCGCTCGAGCCGAAAGGCGCGCAGGAGGGTGGCCAGGATCACCTGCAGCTCGAGCAGGGCGAACTCGGCCCCAATGCACTGGCGCTGTCCGCCGCCGAAGGGGAAGTAGGCCCAGCGCGGGCGCTCGCTCCGCCGCTCGGGCAGGAAGCGGTCGGGGTCGAAGCGGAGGGGGTCGGGCCAGAGGTCCTCGCGGCGGTGCAGGACCCAGGTCGGGAGCATCACGATCGCGCCCTTGGGGACGCGGTAGCCGCCCACCTCGTCGTCCTCGAGGGGCTCGCGCTCAATGATCCAGGCCGGCGGGTAGAGGCGCAGCCCTTCTTCGACGGCGCGCCGGGTCAGCTCGAGCTGGCCCACGTGCTCGGCCTCGAGCTGGTCGGGCGCTCGCGAGCCGAAGGCCTGCTCGGCCTCGGCGGCGATCCGCGCCTGCAGCTCGGGCTCGGCCGCCAGCAGGTGCAGGGTCCAGGCCAGCGCGTTGGCCGTGGTCTCGTGTCCGGCCAGGAAGAAGGTCACGACCTCGTCGCGCAGCTGCTGATCGGACATGGACTCGCCGGTCTCGGGGTCGGTCGCGAACACCAGCCGGCTGAGCAGGTCGCGCGGCTGCGCCTCGCTGCCCGCCGCCCGCCGCTCCGCGATCAGGCCCGTCAGCGCCTCGTCGATCGTGCGCTTGGCCCGCCGAAACGCCCCGTGACCGGGCCAGGGGAACCACAGCGGCGGCTTGACGATCGAGAGCGTGCGCTGGTCCGCGAACTCGAGCGCGTGGCTGACGGCCTCGCCCAGCGAGCTGGCCTCTTCCTGGAGGTCCGCGCTGAACAAGGCCAGCCCAGCGATCCGCAGCGCGAGGCGGGTCGTCTCGGCGTGCACGTCGAGGGGCTGGCCCGCGGGGCGGCAGCGCCACTCGGCGACCAGGTCCGCGCTGGTGCGCGCGAACACGGGCAGGAAGGCCCCCAGCGCGTTGCGCTTGAAGGAGGGCTGCGCGATCCGCCGCTGGCGCCGCCAGAAGGCGCCCTCGCTGGTCAGGAGCCCTTCGCCCAGCACGACCTGCAGGTCGCGGTAGGTGGTCGACTTGACGTAGTTGCTCGCGTTGCCCTGCAGCACATGGCCCACGCCCTCGGGGCTGTTCAGCTGCACGAGGACCCGGTGCACGATCTGGTGGCGCGCCACCTCGCCGGTCGCGACTCCCTGCGCGAGCAGTCCGAGGGGGTCGCTCGCGAAGGCGGGCAGGGCGCCCAGCAGCCAGTGGCCAGGGACGAGGGGCGGCAGCTCCAAGGCGGTCGTCACCCTGCGAGGTTAGCGGGTCGGGGCAGACCAGGAGCGCGGCCCTGGGTCACTCCCCTCGGAGGGCCCAGGCCGCGAGCCCCTGCTCGACGCCGGCGCGAAACGCGACCAGGGCCTCCATGTAGAGCAAGTTGGCCCGAGTCTGGCCCTCCAGCAGGCGCGCGAGGTAGAGCTGGCGCCCTCGCGCCGAGGAGGGGCTGGCGGCCCGCAGGGCAGCCTCTAGCGCGTCGAGCGGATCGCTCGCCCCGGGCTCCGCTTCGTCGAGCACCCTGCGCGCCTCGGCCAGCGCCAACTCCCGCGCCCTGGCGAGGGCCTCCGCTCCCCAGCGCTCCAGCTCCTGGGCCCAGTCCTCGGGGTCGACCTCGGCCCGCCCTGGGTCACCCGCCACCTCGCTCGCGGCGCGATCCCCGCAGTAGGCGGCCAGCTCGACCTGCGCGCGAGACAGGGTCCCGGCCCGGAGACCCTGGCGCAGCAAGCGCACCTCGGCCTCCAAGCCCCCGCTCGCCGCGTCCCGCCCCAGGTTGCGCAGGTCTTCGTCCACGGGCCCAGGGTAGCGCTGGGGGACCAGCAGGGAACCAACGAAGAAGGCCCGCCACGAGTGGCGGGCCTTCAAGAGCTTGCGGCGAGACTCGAACTCGCGACCTCATCATTACGAATGACGTGCTCTACCAACTGAGCTACGCAAGCAACCTTCGTTAGGTCCAGATTCTAGCTGTTATTCCTCGAGGACTCCGAGGTCGAGGTAGAAAGTTCCGCCCTCGAAGCGATCGAGGCGCGCACTATACAGGATCGATTTTCCGCGCTTCAAGCCTCGCGCCTCGATCTGGTCGGAGTCCTTCAGGACCACCACGACGTGGGGGTTCTTGCGGTCCGCTGTGGGGCTGTCGCCGAGGATCAGCTCCTCGTTGGGGCCGATCTCGAGCAGGTAGCCGGTCCAGCGGACGAACTTGCCCTGGTGGCGCTCCTTCCAGAGGGCCTGCTTCTTGGCGCGGCCTTGCTGGTGCTCGGCCTTGTAGATCTTGGCCAGCTGGGGGCGGAGGACGTCGATCGGGTGGGAGCGGCCTGGGTCCGGCGGGGCCTCGTGGGTCGCGAAGAAGTTGTAGAGCAGGCCCGCGATCGTGGCCAAGAGGACCAGCCCGAAGGCCGTCCACACCAGCGGGATCCAGTTGCGGGAGCCCCTGACCAGCGCCGTGCCGCAGTGGTTGCAGCGGATCGCGCCGACCGAGACGGCCTTGCCGCAGCTCGGGCAGGGCTGCTGGGGCCGGGGAGGCGCCTTGCTGCGCTGCTCGATCTCGGGCTGCTCGCCGGGCGGCGTGGTGTCGCTCTCCTCACCGAGCTCGAACCCGCACTTCCAGCAGCTCTTCGAGCCGGCAGGCACGTCCTCGCCGCAGTAGGGACACATCGACATGGCCCAAAGATAGAGGAGGGCCCCAGGTCCGTCCAGACGGCCTGGGGGGCCAGGCTCGGCCCTAGGCTCGGCCTAGTTGCTCCGCTGACGAGTCGTGACGCGCCCCGCGATCTTGAAGCGGCGGAACTTGTCGAGGTGGAACTCCGCCACCTCGCGCGAGACGCCCTTCAGCACCGGAATGATCGTGCGCTCGGTCAGGCGGGTCGCGTCGTCGAGGGTGCAGCCCTTGATCTCCGCGATCAGCTCGGCCGCCTTGTCCTTCTTGTCCGGGTCCGAGATCCGCGAGAGGACCAGGCCGTGGTCGCCCGCGCCGGTCGGCGCCGGACCGCCGCCGCCCCCTCCGCCGCCGCCGCCGCCGCCGCTCGTGGCGCGCTTGCGGCTCTTGGTCCGGCTCGAGG
Organism: uncultured bacterium; assembly: GCA_937911525.1. Classification (GTDB taxonomy): domain Bacteria; phylum Planctomycetota; class J058; order J058; family J058; genus NORP233. Next base: position 1,205 of record CALDQK010000091.1, on the reverse strand, counting down.
CCTCCTTGCTGCTGCGCCGCCGCTCGCGACGCTTGGAGGAGCGGCCGTTGCTGCGCTCCTCCTCCATCTCGCGGCGAGCGCGCGCGAAGGGATCGGTCCCGCGACCGCCGCCGCCTCCGGCTCCGCCGACACCCCGAGCGGGCTTGGTCTTCTTGCGCGGGCGCGGACGGCTGCTGTCCTCGAAGAGGTCGAGGTCCTCGTCCGAGACCGAGAAGGGCACCCCGCGGGACTTCTTCTTGGCCCGCCCCGGGCGCTGAGGCCGCGAAGCGCTCGAGTCCGCGAAGATATCCAGCCCGTCGTCGCTGCCCAGCGCCTCGAAGGGCGAGGAGGCGCTTCGACCGGCGCCGCTCGCGGCGCGTCCGTCGCGCTTCTTCTGGCTCTTGATGATCTCCATCGCCTCGTTCGGGTTGAGCGGCTCGAGGATGTCGCTCGCGAACTCGTTGGCGAAGGGATCCCGGGTCCCCTGCTTGCGCGGGTTGAGGTCGAGGGGCGCCGGCTCGAGGCCCATCAGGTCGTCGAGGGGCTCCTCGTCTTCGGGGCCGAAGCGCTCGAGGAGGTCGTCGAGCTCGTCGCCGCCGCCGCGCTCCGCGCTGGCCGCTCGCCCGACCGGCTCCTCCTCGAGGAGCGAGGCCAGCTCGTCGGGCTCGGGCTCGTCCGCCAGGAGGTTGAAGTCGTCCTCGAAGTCACCGCTGGCCCGGGCGCCCGTCTCCCCCAGCTCGGACAACTTGTGGCGGCGGTGGGGCGGGTCGAGGTCGAGGATGTCGCTGCCCGAGTCGTGCAGCGAGCCCGTCGCTTCGAAGCTCTCGGCCTCGGGCGGCGGCCCGGAGGCGTCCAGGGGATCCACCTCGCCCGAGTCGGCGAAGGGGTCGCGGTGGTCGAGGCCGAGGGCGTCGGTCTGGACCGAGGAGGCGCCGAAGGGGTCCACCGCCTGGGTCACCGAGGAGGCGGGGAAGGGATCGACGCGGGTGGCCGAGGGCGACTCGGCGAAGGGGTCCGCGAAGGGATCGCTCTCCTCGCGCTGGCTGAAGGGGTCGTCCTCCTCCTCGTCGTCTTCTTCGACGGACTCGAGGAAGGGATCCACCTCCACCGGCTCGAGCTCCCGGGGGGTCGGGTCGAGCTCGAGGCCGTCGCTGCTCTCGCTGAAGGCCACCTGGAGGTTGCTGGGCGCCTCCTCCACGGGGGCGGCGGGCGGCGGGAGGAGGAGG
>CALDQK010000090.1 GCA_937911525.1 uncultured bacterium | reverse complement strand
CGAGCGCGGTGACGGCCCAAGCCGCCCTCCCCAAGGCGGCTACATGATCGACGTCAGCGACCCGGCGGCTGAGGCTCACAGCATCGGGCGCCTCACCGAGTCGGAGCGCAAGCAGCTCGAGGAAGACCGCCGTCGGGAGGAGGAAACCCGCCGCCGTTACCAGGAGGAGGTCGCCGGATTCGGCCACTGGAACGCGGCGAATATGCCGCTCCCCTTCTTCGGCTCACCTGGCGGGCCGCGCTCGCTGGAGGACTGGGCGCACCTCGCCACCTACCAGGTCCAGGCCATGCAGCGCGTCGTCAACGGCGCGTTCGGCGGCCCCAGCTACCTCGCGGGGAACATTGGTGTCGTCCATCGCAACCGCCCCGGCAACCCGCCGGCTGGGTCTCGCATCGGAGTCCACTGGACCGCCTTCCCTCACGAGCCGCTGCTGAAGATCACGCGAGGCCAGGCCCCCCTCGAGGTGATCTCCGTCCTGGAGGCGCCGGCAGGCACCGTGGTCGACGGTTGCGCCGGCGGCGTCTTGGAGGTCGTGCGCGAGCACCGCGGGGAGGGTCTGGTCCTCGACCACCGGCCCCTGATCCTCCTGGAGAACGCACGGTCCAACAGCCCGAGCACGGTTCGCGCAGACATGATCTCGGACGTCGCCAGGCGCTTCTACGTTGCCGCCGGAGCGGAGGTAACGGGCTCGAAGCTCCGCGCCTATTGCCGCCCAGGGGAGGCTGGGAAGGTCCTGGAAATCGGGAGGACCGACCCTGAGACCGGAGAGGTAGTCGAGCACCTGGTCTTCGTAGACCTCGCCGATGGTGTACTGGTTGCCCGCCGGGGAGTCCTCTCCAAGGCTCCGATTCGGCTCGAGGGAGAGGCTTCAATTGTCCTGGCACCTCAGCCGGCGGAGATCGATGTCACCTTCGCCATTGAGGCAACCCCGGACGCTACCGTTCGGATCGGGTCGTCGAACGAGGAAATCCCAGTCCGGCTCGAGGTGCAGGGGAGCCTTGGGGTCGCAGGGGACGCGCTCATTGGTGGAAAGCTATTCGTGGCAGGCTCGATCGACCCCACGGATCTCCAGCTCACGCCGCAGCCACGGAATCCAGTCCCCATGGCGGCGCACGGTCTGTGGGTATCGGACGGAACCGAGCCTGGGACAGTGAAGGGTGGCCTCTACTACGAGCGGGGAGGGAAGCGGATTCGTCTCGACACTCCCTAGCAACAGTGCAGATCAACGGAAGCGGAGCTGACCCTGCACGACACGGAAACGGAGGCTCAAGCAGTAGCCCGCCCGCTGCCTGGAGCGTTTGAGCAGCAGGTGCACCCCTCCTTCGGGGTAGGCAGCAGGCCTCGCCCCTTTCGACCAAGCACCTGGAGCTGCCCCCATATGCAGGAGTCGAGAGCCGCAGGCGACACGTCTGCGACCCACGCATATGCGAGGAAGGCGGCCTCGAACCTGCTGTAGTCGTTAGGCAGTTTCCATTGCGGACGGAAGAACCCCGCGTGGACCCCAGCACGCAGTAGGTGAATATCGATGATGGCTACCTCTCCGGAGCCCGTGAGGTTTCGAACGAGCCAAGAGGCTGTCTTGGGCCCGATGCCCTTTACTCGCAGCAGCCAGGCTCGCAGGGAGAGTGGATCCTCTGGCGCTGCTTCGCTGGCGATGAACTTCAGCGCACCCGCAATCCGCTCACCCCGTTGCTTTGGGAAGCGGTACCTAACAGGCTTTGATCCTCGCCGGACTTGGAGCGGATGCTGAAGCGCGTTCTCGATCTCAGCACATGCAGGTGGCGGGTCGACGCGGACAAGCCCCTGGGCCCTTAGGTGCCTGAAGGCAGCGAGCGCAGTCTCAGCTTTCACGCCATACCCACCCAGCAGGCACGCTACGACCTCCTCGGGCAGGTTCCCGCCAAGCCTGTAGTCGGTTGTTTCTGGGAGCTGGCGTGCTTGGTCCACCCAGTAGGCCGCCGTGCCGATTCCGTCTGGGCGCCCCCAACTGAACTCAGTCAGGGCGGCGTCTTCAGGCCCTGTCAGCAGGATCTTGAGATCCGCGTTGAGGCGAACCGGTCTGGCGAGTCCATGTCGCTGGCCTGGCTGAACCGGAACTTCAAAGACTCGCTCTTGCTTGGCCTGCCTAAGCATCGCCCAGCCCCTCCACGATTTGCTCAACCGTGCAGTCCAGTGCCTGAGCGAGAGCAACAACGGTGAAGAAGGAAGGGTGGGCATAGCGACCTTGCTCAAGCCCGCGGAGCGCGTCGAGGTCAATGCCTGCGGCGCCGGCTAGCTGGGTCTGTGTCATCTCCCGTTCGTTCCTTCTGCGTTGGAGCTCGCGCCCCAGCGCTCCTCCCCGCTCTCGCTCTTCGGGCGTGGCCTGCCTGCGTCCCATACTAACACTAGTATTTCTATAGCACGTCGGGTGGGCCAGCGCAAACTGCGGCAGGAGTCCCTGTCGGTTGCTTGAACCCCACGCCCCTGGCGGCGAGGATCGGTCACGCAAGGGAGGGGACTATGAGTGGCAGTGGAGGTGGAGGCGGTGGCGGCGCTGGCGGCCCGACCGGCGGCAGTTGGGCGCCCCCGGACTCACAGATTGACTGCGCCAATCTCCGCTTCGAAACACCGTTGAGCAGCCCCAACCCAACCGTGGTTGCTCAGATCGCGGTTGGCGAAGTCGCGGATGTAGAACTCGTCAACCCACAGCCCGACGTAACGGTTGTGGGAGTTCTACGGAGAAACCCCACCCAGGACGTGATTGGGACCATCACGACCCGCCTGCGCGAGCTGCTCCGCTGCATCCAGGGTGGCACCGACTACCAGGCGGAGATCCTTGAGATTTCCGGCGGAGTGGTGAGGGTCAAGGTGGAGCCGCGATGATCGTCGTAGGTGGCACCTACGCCGAAACCTGCTGCAAGCCGACGATTCGGAACGTGGTTGGCTCGGGAATTCGAGCTGCCGGAGTTCTGGCGGGTATCGCGCCAGACACGGTGCTCCACACCGCTGTTGACGACCAGATGGCTGAGATCGCTCGGGCGACGGCTGCGGGACTTGGCCTCAACGCGGAGTGGACGACACGCACCGAGCCGGTTGCCTTCACCTACTACACTCCGCTCTCCTCTCCCAGCATCGATGGGCGCAGTTCGGTAACCAAGCGTCCCATTGAGGCAGAGGCGGAGGCCGCGCTCGTGTTCGGTATGGTGGAAGCGGTGCCGAAGGTGAAGGCCAGGAAGCTGGTCTTCGATCCGCAGCAACCTCGCGAACTGAAGGATCTCGAGATCAGCAATCTGACCGCGGAGGAACTAGTCATCGTTGCCAACGCGACGGAGACAAGAAACCTCGGACGGGATGCTGACCTCCGTACTGCAGCGTCGAACCTTCTGGCGTCCTCCGGAGCCAAAGCTGTCGTCACGAAGGGAGGTGCCTGGGGCGCACTCGTCACCACGGAGTCTGGGCAAGAGGCAGTGGGGCCCCATCCGACTCCGCGGGTCTCTCCGATTGGAACAGGGGACGTCTTTGCCGCCGCGCTCGCTTGGGCCTGGGGCACGCAAGGGGCAGACACCGTTGAGGCTGCAAGAGTTGCCTCAGGTGTGGTCGCTGCCTGGACGTCTACCGAGACACTTCCGGTTGCAGCCTCAGCGTTCTCTGATCATTCGGGTCTGGAAGACGCACTTCCCCCCAAGGACGTGCGTGTATACCTTGCCTCGCCTTACTTCACTTTGGGTGAACAGTGGCTTGTCGATCTCGCACGCGACTCGCTGCACGGACTGGGAGCCTCGTGCTTCTCGCCATTCCATGACGTCGGCCCAGGTGGCGATGAAGTAGCCGAAGCTGACCTGAAGGGAATCGAGGAGTGTGGTTCGATGCTGGCCATCGTGGATGGGAACGACGGGGGCACGTTGTTCGAGGTCGGCTACGCGACGAAGCTTGGCATACCCATTTCCGCTCTCTCGACCGACACCGAAGGCGGCGGTGAGTATCTGAAACTCCTTCGCGGGAGTGGCGCTGAGGTCCACTCGGACTTCAGCACCGCCGTGTATCGAGCCATCTGGCTCGGAATGGGCAGCACACCGCTGGCCGCAAACCGTGGGTGACGTCCTGCTGCTTTCTGGGGGCCTCGACTCCACAGCGCTGGCATTCCAGTTGAAACCGCCGCATGCAGTCGTGATTGATTACGGCCAGGTCACCGCGAGGGGAGAAATCGTTGCGGCGCGGGCGGTCGCAGAGGCCCTGGCAATCCCCATCACGGTCATCGAGGTGGATTGCCGAAGTGTCGGATCCGGGCTCCTTGCCCACCAACCGACTCCCGCCCACTCGCCGTCAGCAGAGTGGTGGCCCTTTAGGAATCAGCTTCTGGCTTCGCTGGCCGGGGCTTGGGCTGTTTCCTCTGCGCAGAAAATCGAAACCCTCCTGTTTGGGACTGTGGCGACCGACTCCTTCCACCGTGACGGAACAAAGGAGTTCTTCACCGCCCTGAATGAGCTAATGCGCGCGCAGGAGGGTGGAGTGGGTGTTGCTGCCCCTGCAATCGAGAAGACCTCCGCTGCTCTGGTTCGCGAGGCGGAGATTCCGGACTCGGTGCTCGCCTGGACTCACTCTTGCCATCGCGCGAGCGTGGCATGCGGTGATTGTCCTGGATGCGCGAAGCGCCAAGAGGTGCTACTAGAACTGGGCCGTCTCCAGTGAACTTCACCCTGAGGGTCGAGTCGGACCGCGTCATAGTCAGCCGGGACGACGGGGCTTCGGTGATCCTGAACGACAGTCTCAGCCAGAGGGAGGCTGCGGAGCTCTTGGACCGCTTCTGGTCCTCGAGGACAGCGACGCGTTCGGCGGATACAGCCGGCGCATTGGCGGTGTGCGCAGAAGCAAGCATGATGCGCCCCTCCGAAACCGGTCGAGGCATTTCCTGGACTGGCAGGCCCCTCGGAGGTGATGACCGTCTGGCGCTGGGGAGCTTGGTATCGAGCAAGTCTAGGCCCCTGCGAGAGCTCCTGGCCAACCGTAGGTCCCGCCGACACCTGGGGCCTATCGGCCTCGAAGCCATCGCCACCATCCTCTGGAGAACTTCACGGGTGGAAGTTCTCGGTCCTGTCGTAGACGGGGTGCAGGTAACGCAAAGGCCCGTTCCCTCCGCGGGCGGCCGACATCCTCATGAGCTCGTGGTGGCTTCCGCCTCCATTGAGCAGCTGGGGGACAGCGCCTGGGCCTTCGACCCATTCACGTGCGAGCTTGTGCGGCAGGAGTATCTGCCAGAACAAGTAACAGCTGCCACTTCCGCCGTTATGGAGGCGGGACAGTTGGCAAGCACGCCTGGCGCGGTTCTCTTTCTCAGGACCGACTTTAGCCGCACTCTTTCCCGGTATCCGGCAGGAGCAGCCTTGGTCTGGCGGGACAGCGGTGTCCTTCTGGGTGCACTACATCTCTGCGCAGAAGACCTGGGACTCTCCAGTTGTCTCGTCGCCACTTCGGGAGTTCTACAGCCCAGGGGAGAAAGCCTCTGGGTAGATACTGGAGCCTTGGCGCTTGGCAGCCCGCCTACCTCCTAGTCCGCAACCGTGACTGCCCGAAGCGGTTCTTGAACTCCTCGCGTTACCGCGTCGGCGTCGGCGAGTGCTGCGGAGAGGTTTGCCTCCAGCAAGTGTGGCGGGAGACAGACTGAGAACTTCAGACCTTCGGCGGCCTCGGCCGGCACGGGCACAGAAAGGACGTCTGCCGCTGGGAAACCTGAGACAACCGCTTCCAACTGAGTGAGGTCGACGTCAGCGCGGAGGCGAATCGCCAGATTCTCAGCCTGTCCACCCTGTTCGCTCACCGCACCGAGCAACTCGCTGAGCGTGGCGTTTGCCAAGAGGCCTGCGAACGTCCACCAGCGCAGCCCCTTGGGATCACGGACGAGAGCGGTGGTTCCGTCCTGCACCCACGAGTAGTCGGCGAGAAGCTCTTCCAGCTTCTCTTGAGCGCGCTTCGTGAGGCGCACAGGAACCTCGCCGTCGGCGAGGACACTTCGGACGGCTCGACAGAGACGGCTGTGGAGGGGGAGGGAGGAGCCTAGCCAACGGGACTTGCCACGTTCGCCCTTGGTGGGCTCGACCTGGGCGATTCGGCGGGGCCAGTCGAGGTGGTTCACCGTCCAGCTACGCCCGGCCAGGAGGAGGACTGGCTTCTGGTCCGGGGGGACCTGGAAGGAGCGCTGGTGAACCTGGCCGAGCTCCTTGCGCCCGTGGAGGACCTGGAACAGCGGAGGGCTGCTGAAGACGGAGCAGAGCTCGATGAAGTTCTTGCGGCCGAAGAGCTCCTCGCCCTTGGGTCCCATGGAGAGGAGGCCCTGTTCCTCCGCCAGGATGCCCGTTGTGACCATGTGGTCGACCACGGCGTCCAGGTCCTCTCGGGGCTGGGAGGCAAAGCCGGGCATCGCAGCAACCCACTCGTGCCAGGTGTGGCGTCCGATCTGGCCCTCCTGGAGGGTCAGGGCCATGAGCTGCTGGGCCAGGATGTGGAGAGGCTTGGCTGGGGGCTCGACGGGCTCGACGAAGCCATTCTTCCAGAGGCGCACCAGGGCGGCTGACTGGAGAAAGGCCTCGTCCTTGGTGGCCAGGAAGAGGCAGTTGCGGGAGGAGCCTGGGCGACGGCCGGTGCGGCCGATCCGTTGCAGGAAGGAGGCCACGGTCGGGGGCGAGTCGATCTGGATCACGCGGTCGAGGTCGCCGACGTCCACACCGAGCTCGAGGGTGCTCGTGGCGACGATCACGCAGTTGCTGGCTTCCTGGAAGGCGGCCTCGGCGCGCTTGCGTTCGTCCACGCTGAGAGAGCTGTGGGAGACGAAGGTCTGGACGCCCAGGTTGCGCAGTTCGGCTGAGAGCTCCTCGACGCGGGAGCGGCTGTCGCAGAAGACGAGGCGTTTCTCGCCGCGGTGGAGGCGGGAGATCACGATCGCGGCGTTCTCGATGCTCCCAACGAAGTCCAGGGTGACGTCAGCCTCGGCGGTGGCTTCGGCTGGGGGGGCGATCACGCGGCGGGGGCCCTGGCATGAGCCGGCGAGCCACTCGAGTAGGGCGTCCGGGTTGCCAATGGTGGCGGAGAGGCCGACGCGCTGGATCTCGCGGCCGCAAACGCGGGTGACGCGCTCGGTGACGGCCAGAAGGTGCCAACCGCGGTCGTCGCCGGCGAAGGCGTGGAGCTCGTCCACGACGAGAGCCCGAATATTCCTGAACAGCGCGTCGCGGTCGTCCCGGCGGAAGATCAGCATGACCTCGATCGATTCGGGGGTCGTGAGGAGGATGTCCGGGGGGTCGCTGATCAGTCGCTTGCGGGCGCTGGGGCCCACGTCGCCGTGCCAGAGGCCGACGCGGCGGCCGAGGAGGGAGGCGTACTTAGCGAGGCGGGGCTCGAGGTTGTTGAGGAGCGCCTTGATCGGGCACACGTAGAGGACGCTCAGGCCGCGCCAGTTCTCCTGCAGCATGCGGGAGAGGAGCGGGAAGATGGCGGCCTCGGTCTTGCCGCCGGCTGTGGGGGCCAGGAGCAGGGCGTGCTCGCCTGCCAGGAGCGGATCGACGGAGTCCTCCTGCAGGGGGCGGAGGCTGCGCCAGCCGAGGCTGTTGACGATGTGGTGCTGAACCGCGGGGTGGAGCCGGTCGAAGGACCGAGTGCTCGGCTCCTCCCCGTCCGTCACAGCGAGAGCTCGATGTCGTCGGGGTCGGAGGCGGCGCGAGCGTTGCGTTCGAGCTCGGTGAGCTCGGTGTCGGCCACGGTGAGGGCGTAGTCCCGGCGGGGATCGAACTCGGGGAACTGGTCGATCCGGTCGAGGACGTCTGCCACGAGCTTCTTGAGGAAGATCCGGGGCGCGACGCCCACCTTGCCGCCCAGCTCGCCGGTAATCGCGCGGGCGAGGTCGGCGACGTAGTCGTCGTCGGCGAGCTTGGCGACTCGCTCCGGGCTCTTGCAGGATCCGGCGTAGATATCGCGGACCTTGCGGCCGACCTCGGTCAGGCGGTCCTGATCGAAGCCGGGGAGGCGGATCTGGGTGTCGCGGGGGTTGTCGAACTGGGCCGCTGTCTGGAAGTCGGTGTGGAGCCGCTGGGCCAGGGGCGCCAGGCGCTGAATTCCCTGGGGGCCGTCGTAGAAGGCCGGCGTGCCGGTGATCGTGAGGTAGAGCCCGGGGAAGCGGCCCTGGTCGAGCTCGTCGAGGAGCTGGCGGAGGGCGTTGAGGCCCTTGTCGCGGACATCGCGGCGGACGCGCTGGAGGGTCTCGACCTCGTCGAGGACGAGGAGCAGGCCGCTGCGCCCGGAGTCGCGCAGGACGACCAGGAGGCCCTGGAGGAAGTTCAGGGCGGTGTCGTGGTCGACGTCGCCCTTGATGTTCGCGTAGCGCTTCACTGAGGCGGCGACGTTGGGCTGGCCGCCGAGCCAGGCCAGCAGGCCCTCGGCGATCGCGTGTTCGCCCTCGACCGTGGCCTGGCGGTAGCCGCGTAGAGCCGCCGAGTAGGAGGGGGCGATCTTGTTGATCGAGGCCAGGCGCTGCTCGAGGAGCGCCGTGGTGCGGTCGAGGAGGGCCTGGGCGTCGTCCTCCGAGACCTTCCCCTCGGCCAGGACGTCCTCTTCGAGGGCGAAGAACCAGCCGTCGACCACGCTGCGGAAGGCTCCGCCGTGGGTGTCGCTGGTGCTCAGGCGCTCGATCAGGCGGCGGTAGATCGTCTGCTGCTTGTGGAGGGGGGTCTCGCTCTCCGAGATCTGGACCTCGGCGGTGGCGAAGCCCTTCTGGCGGGCCCGGCCCTGGAACCAGCGGGAGAAGAAGGTCTTGCCGCTGCCGTACTCGCCCCGGACCGCCTTGAACTCGCCCTTCCCGCGGGCGGCTCGGTCCAGCTCCTCGTCCAGGGCGGCCTCGAAGCGGGAGAGGCCCACCGCGAACGCGTCCAGGCTGCGCTGGGGCACGGTGCCGCGGCGCAGGGCGCTGACGATCTCGCTGGAACGTTCGGGGCTAATGCTCATGACGGCGTGGCTACTCCAGCTCGAACTGCGTGAGGAGGAGCGGAAGGTCGAGCACGACGGTGTCCTCCTCGAGGCTGAGCACGGGATACCCGTCTATGTTCAAGACCCGGCGCAGACTCGCAAGAACGGGCCCGAAACGGTGTCCAGGCACGCCGACGCGGGCCAGCAGGGCGTCTCGGGTCAGCTTCTCGCGGTCGGCCAGGGCCGCCAGGAAGGCACGGACGTGCTGCTCGCGCGGAGCGCCCCGCCCGGCCCGCTCGGCCTGCTCCTTGTAGGCCGGCGAGGCGAAGAGCCGGTCGATCCAGGTGCTGTCCTCCTCGGCCGGGGGCGGGGTCGTGTCCTGGAAGAGGGGGAAGTCGGCCTTCTCCTTGGGCGTGACGGGCATGGGGACCCGCACCGGGGCGGGGGGAAGCTCGGTCACTCCCGTCCACCACGCAGGACGCCCACCGGCGGCCTCCGTCCAGCCTTCAGGCACTTGGTCCGCGGTGTAGACGCCAAGGGGGATCAGGACCTCCTGAGGCGAGGCGCCGCCGTGGTAGCCGTGGTGCTTCTTGGCGTACCGCCGCCCCTCGCTCCAGGGCAGGATCACCTCGCCGCCCATGGACTCGGCGACGCGAGGGCCGCGGACGACGACCTCGTCGTCGGCCGGATTGCCGTCGTTGGCGCGAAAGCGCTCGCCACCGGTGGCGTCGCGCTGGTACTCCATGCCCCAGTCGAGAATGTGGCCGTGGTCGCTGGTGAGGATCACCACTCGCCCCGAAGCGCGGGCGGCCTGGAGGAGGTCCTCGAGGGGCTTGATCGTCTCGACCGTGGAGGGTGGGAAGGCCTGGTCGCCCTTAGAGAGGTGATCGTCGACGGCGTTGACGACCAGGCCCACGACCTGCTGCTGGGGGTCGTGGAGAGCGTCGCTGACCTGCTTGGAGAGGCCGAGCCCGCGGGGGTCGACGAGGGGAACGTCTTTGCTCCCCTTCTTTGCGCCCTTGAGGAACAGGACCGGGGGCTTCTTCGCCTTGGAGGCCGCCACCAGTCCCGTGTGCTGGGCGAACCCCTTCTGCTCGACTCCGCCAGTCCCCTTGGCGAGCTTGCCGCAGAACAGGCTCGAGCGAGAGATCGTGGTGATCGTGGGGAAGGCAGCGATTACCGGGCCGCGCGGTGCCCGCTCCTCGGGCTCGAGCTCTATCCAGTGGTGGCGGGCCAGGCTCTCCTGCAGCTCGCGATAGACCGCGTAGGACATGCCGTCCAAGACGGCCAGGAGCACTCGGGCGTCCTTGGCTAGCGGCGCCACGACGGCGTCCAGGAGGCGCTCGACCACGAGGAGGCCCGCCTGGTTGGGCGGGACCTCGGCCCACGAAGCGAGGAGCTCGCCGAAGCGGCGGCTCTCGGCGGTGCGAAGGGTCTCGACCCGTTCCAGGAGCGTCGTGTAGGGGCGACGGAGGGCGTCCACGTGGCCCTGGTCCCGGACACCCGCCCGAGCGCGATCGACGAAGCCGCCCTCCTGCGCGTAGGCGCGGGCGGCCTGCTGGAAGTCTGCGGCAGGAGTGTCGCCCTCCTTCTCCCGGGCTTCGAGCCAGCGGGCCAGGCGGAGGGCCATGAGCACACCGCCGCGGCCGTCCTCCTCGGGCGAGAGCGCATGATCGCCCACGGCTAGGGCCGCGGCCTCGAGCTCCGGCCCCACTCGCATGAGCTTCTTGCCCAGGGCGTCGTCCAGCAGCCGGCCCCAGTGGGCAATGCGCTGTGCGCGGCCAGCAGGCAAGAGATCGCTCAGGTGGGCGAAGGCCTCCACCCGCAGCTCGCCTAGTAGGGCCTCGGCCTGGTTGAACCATGCGCGACCCAGGGTCGAGCCGCGCCTCAGCTCGTGGCGGGCTAGGGCCTCAGCCGCCTGGGCCCAGGCACGGGCCTCCTCGAGCGAGGGCGTTCGGCCCACCAGCTTGGGCTCCAGGCGGACCATGGCGGCTCGCAGGTCCGGCTCGTGATCGCGTGCCGGGTGGGTGAGGACGGTGCACACCAGGCCTAGCGCGACTGTCTCGGCCCCGTGCCCGGCCGCCGTGGCGGCCAGGATCAGGGACGTGGCCAGGCCCGCGGATGGTTCGAGGCGATTGGCCAGAGCCTGAACGACCTCGGGCGGCTCCCCGGGCAGGCGCCCGCCTCGGGTCGGGTCCTGGGCCCACACCAGGAGCGCCGAGAGACCCGGCGCGACTTCAGTGAAGCGGAAGCGACTGGTCAGAACGTGGCGCCACACCGTGTCGGCGTCGAGGACGCCCGTCGGAACGGGCGGGTAGCCGGCGTCCGGAGCGGCCTCGATCAGGGCCTCCGC
>CALDQK010000089.1 GCA_937911525.1 uncultured bacterium | reverse complement strand
CCAGCCCGGCTCAGCAACAGGCCCAAGCCAGCCCGACCGCGGCCGCCGGGCCGAGCCCCAGCGCCGGGCTCAGCGCCGGCGCGTCGCGGGTCGAGCAGCTCTGCCGCGAGCTGGACGAGGCGATCGCCAAGGGCGCCCCGGGGCAGGGGCTGCCGCGCCAGGTCGCCCAGGAGCTCCTGGACGACCCCCAGGAGGGCCGGCGGCTGCGCTTCCTCTGCGCCCTGGCGGCGCAGCTCGACGGCCAGCTCGAGCGGGCGGAGGCCCTCGCCGAGGCCCTGCGCGAGACGGAGGACCGCTGGGGCCTCCTGGCGCGCTGCCTCCTCCCGCCGCCCGACGACGAGGCCCTGGCGCAGCTGCGGACGCGCTTCCCGGACTGTCCCTACCGCCTGATCCTGCAGCGCGACCGGGGCGACGTGGGCGAGCGCCTGACGGAGCTCGAGACCTCGCTGCGCCGCCCCGAGCTGGCCCGCTACGCCCCGCTCTGGCTCTGGAAGGGCTTCATGGAGGGCTTCAAGGGCCGCCGCGAGGCGGCGCGCGAGAGCGTGCGCCGGGCGCGCGAGCTGAGCGGCACGGAGTATCCGGTGGGGAGCGCGGCGCCCCTGGCCTACCTCGCGCTCTGCGACGACGACCTCGAGCGCGCGACCGAGCTCTGGGCCCAGGCGGCGCTGCGTCACCCGGGCCGCTGGCACCTCTTCCTGGCGGGGACCTACGAGCGCCGCGGGCGCTTCGCCGACGCCCTGGCGGCCTTCCGCGAGGGCGCCCGCCGCGGGCGGCGGACCTTCCTGCACATGGCGATCAGGGAGGGCGACGGCTGGCGTCAGCGCATGCTCCGCTACGCGGGGGTCCCCTTCTACGCGCCCGAGCGGCCCGAGGGCGAGCAGTATGGCCCCGCGGCCCAGGCCCTCCGCGACCGCCTGAGCGAGTGGGTCCCCGACGCCAGCCAGCGCGCGCCCCTGCGCGAGCTGATCGAGCTGGCCCAGCGCGGGCACTCCTGGGAGAGCCTCGGGCCCAAGGTCGCGGCCCTGCGCGAGCGCCTGCGCGACGAGCGCCGCTGGTGGCTGCTCGAGTTCCGCCTGCAGCGCTCTCGCCAGCGCCTGAAGGAGGCCCGCGAGGTCCTGGCGCGCCTGGAGGCCCTGGACGGTCGCACGCCGCGCTGGCGCCTCGAGGCGGCCGGGCTCGACGCCTACGAGTGGCGCGAGCTCCCGCTCCAGCGCTGGGAGGAGATCGCGGCCCAGGCGCCCAGCTCGGTGGAGGGGCGCACGAGCGAGGCCTTCCTGGCCCTGTCCCGCCAGGAGCGCCGCCAAGCGATCCAGCAGGCCCGAGGGGCCCTCGAGCACGCGGGGCTCGACCCGGCGACCTTCACGCTGGTGGCCTACTTCAAGGCCCTCGGTCGTCCGCAGGGGGTGAATCGCATGCGCGAGCACCTCGAGGCCTGGCTGCTCCTCGACCGCACGGCGGCCTTCGAGTTCTACACCTCGGAGGCGGGCGACCAGATCGCCTCGCTCCCCGACCGCCCCCAGGCCGTGGACGAGGGGCGCCTGGGCCGGACCCTGGCGGGGCTGGAGTCGCTCATGACGATCGGGCCGGCGCCCCTGGTCTTCCTGCGCGCCGCGCGCCTCGCGCTGCGCCTGGAGCTGAGCACGGACTGGGCGAAGGCGGTCCCGAGCTGGATAGAGGAGGCGCGCGAGGGGATCGAGCAGGTGCACCCCAAGGCGCGCCCCGGGCTGCGGCGCGAGCTGGCCTACGTGACGGGCTTGTTCCGCATGCACCTCGGCGCGCAGGAGCGGGAGGTGCGCAGCAGCTGGGACGAGTCGGGGGTCAAGCCCTCGCCCTGGGAGGCGAACTGGTTCTTCCAGCGCTACGGGCGCGTCTACGAGCGGCGCTAGGCGCGGAGCGGAGCCACCGTGGAGCTGCGCGAGCTAGCCACCCAGATCCTGTTCGGGCCCAGCCTCGAGGACAAGCTCCTCCGCCCCCAGCGCCTGCGCGACGAGCGCCCGGGCCCCGCCCTGGAGCGCGCCCCCCACCTACCCGCCCGCGAGCGCGCGCTCGGGTTGGCCGGGGAGGGGGAGGGGTGCGGGGAGGGGGAGCCCGCCGGGGCCGGCGAGCGGATCTCCTGGCGGGGGGACCTCTCCGACGACCGCCGCGCGGGCCGGATCCTGCTCGCCTTCGCCAACCACGAGCTGCAGGCCATGGAGCTCTTCGCCCTGGCGCTGCTGCGCTTTCCCACCGCACCTGCCGCCTGGCGGCTCGAGCTGGCCCACGTCCTGGTCGAGGAGCAGGAGCACCTTCGGCTCTACCTCCAGCGAGCGCGCGCCAAGGGCCTCGACCTGAGCGAGGCCCCCCGCTCGAGCTTCTTCTGGGGCGCGCTCAAGGACATGCGGACGCCCCTGGACGTGGTCACGGGCCTGGCGCTGACCTTCGAGCAGGCCAACCTCGACTACGCCGCGCACTACGCCCAGCGCTTCCGCGAGGCGGGGGACACGGACACGGCCCAGGTCCTGGACCGGGTCCTGGCCGAGGAGCAGCAGCACGTGGCCCACGGCGTGCGCTGGCTGCGCGAACCCGGCTTCGCGGACGACGCGGAGAGCGACTGGGAGGCCTATCGCGCGCACCTGCCAGCGCCCTTGACCCCGCGCCGAGCCCGCGGCCTGGGCGAGCTCCAGCGCCAGGCGCGCCGCGCGGCGGGCTTGAGCGAGCGCTTCGTGCAGGAGGTGGCGGTCTACGGGGCGAGCAAGGGCCGCCCGCCGCACGTGTGGTGGTTCGTGCCCAGCGTGGAGGAGGAGGCCGGCGACGGGCGCCCCGGCTACGTCCCCAGCGCCGCCGCCCGGCGCGTGCAGCGCGCCTTCGCCCCCTGGCTGGCCCTGCTCGCGAGCGAGGACGACGTGGTGCTCGTCCCCGAGCGCCCGAGCCCCGAGTGGCTCGCCGAGCGCCGCGCAGAGGGCCTGGCCCTGCCCGAGTTCGTCGCCACGGGTGAGAGCGAGGGCGAGCTGAAGGCGGCGCTCGCGGAGCTGGCCGAGCGCCCGCTGGGCCAGCTCCGCCCCTGGGGCTGGTCGCCCCGGCTGCTGAAGCTGCTCGAGCCCCTGCGCGCCGTCGCGAGCGAGCCCGCCTGGGTGGAGGAGCTGGCCGACCCGCGCGAGACCCTGCGCCGGATCCACTCCAAGGCCTGGGCGGCAGCGCTCCTGGACGAGCTCCTCGACGAGTGGGCCACGGCGGGCCAGCACGAGTGGCTGGCCCTGGCCGGACCGAGAGCCACCGAACGCGGCGCGACCTGCGAGGGCGCGGACGAAGTCGAGGCCGCGCTAGCGAGCCTGGGCGAGTCCCGCTGGCGCGTGCTCAAGGCCGCCTACGCCGCCAGCGGCCGCGGTCTCCGCCTGCTGGCGCCAGGAGAGGCCCTCGACGACAACGCCCGCGGCTGGCTCCGCCGCCAGCTCGTGCGAGGCCCGCTGCGGGTCGAGCCCTGGTGGGACCGCCGCGCGGACCTGAGCCTGGTGTTCCACGTCAACGAGCGCGGCCTCGCGGGCGGCAAGTCCAAGCTCACCTGGCCCGAGGTCGACGCCCGCGGCCAATATCGGCGCCACCGCCAACGCGGCGAGCCCGAGCACCTCCGCTTCCTGCACGGAGAGCGCGCGATCGAGCCCCTCAACGCCGTCGCCGAGCGAGTCGCCCAGCGCCTAGCCCAGCAGGGCTTCCGCGGCCCCGCCGGCGTCGACGCGCTGATCGCCACGGACCGCCGGGATCAGCTTTGGCTGCACCCGCTCGTCGAGATCAACGCCCGGGCGACCTTCGGTCACCTGGCGCTGGCCGCGGGTGGACGTCAGCTGAATCCTTGCCCACCTGACCCAGTGCTAAACGTAGGGGAGGGGTTTACCCGGGTTTACCCCCTCCCGCCGGGAGGGGGGTCAACACCGGCCGTAGGGGAGGGGTTTACCCCCTCCCGCCGGGAGGGGGGTCAACACCAACCGTAGGGGAGGGGTTTACCCCCTCCCGCCGGGAGGGGGGTCAACACCGGCCGTAGGGGAGGGGTTTACCCGGGTTTACCCCCTCCCACCGGGAGGGGGGTCAACACCGGCCGTAGGGGAGGGGTTTACCCCCTCCCGCCTTCTCCACATGTCAACACTGGCCGTAGGGGAGGGGTTTACCCCCTCCCGCCGGGAGGGGGGTCAACACCGGCCGTAGGGGAGGGGTTTACCCCCTCCCGTGTACGTTCCGGCGACCTCGCTCCGGCGTGACTGGGGCCGGGGCCCCGCAAAGCTGCGCGTCCTCTTCAAAGAGAAGCGCCCCGACCTCGAGGCGCCAGCGACGAGCACGATCGCCGCGATCCTCAAACGGCACGGCCTGGTCAAACCGCAGCGACGGCGCAGCAAGGCCCCTCCCAGGTCGAAGCCCTTCGCCGAGGTCAGGGCGCCCAACGACGTGTGGTGCGCTGACTTCAAGGGGGACTTCTTGGTGGGCGACGGCGCTCGCTGCTATCCGTTGACCGGTGGGTCTTGCGCCACCAGTCCCACACCGGCTAGGAGGCCATAGCGAGCCGACCATACTCCGAACATGCGACGCCCCCAGGACCCGGCTGGTAACTTGCGCGCTCGCAGGAGGTAGCGCCATGGCGGAGCACAGCGAGCAAGAGGGCGAGGTGGTCTCGGTCCCGCTGCTGATCCTGACCCTCGCGGTCTGGTGGCTCTCGGTCTGGAAGCACGACCTCGGCCTCAAGTGGGCGGGTCAGGTCTTCGCCTGGGCCAAGGCACCCGGCACGTTCACGGCGGCCGGCGGCGCCTCGGGCATGGCGGTGTTCGAGGGCTACATGGCGCTGGCCTTCGGCGGCGCCGCCGTGGCGATCATGGCCCTGGTGGCCTGGCGCCTGCGCAAGGTCAGCCACGCCCAGCTCCTGCGCGAGGCGGTCCCCTGGGCGACCTGGGCCGCGCTGCTCTTCCTGATCTGGAAGTGCTTCATTGTCTACGCGACCGAGTTGATCCACTTCGGCCAATACGCGGTCGTGGGCTTCCTGGCTGCCATGGCGATCGGCCGCGGCCGCTACCCCCTGCCGGCGTTCCTCCTGGCCTTCGGCCTGGGCCTCGTTGACGAGATCTACCAGCACTACTGGCTCTCGGCCGAGGCGCTCTTCAAGTGGCGCGACCACTGGATGGACTTCACCGACCCCGTCCTGGACGGCCTCGGCGCGGCGGCCGCGATCCTCCCCTTCACGACGCTCTGTCGTCTCCGCCAGGACGAGACGGGCCAGCTCCCACCCGACACGAGCATTTCCCTGCGCGCGACCTTCGCCGTCCTGGGCGTGGTCGGCCTGGTGCTCCTCAGCCTGAACCCCGTCGAGGTCGCCGAGTACCTCGGCAACTACCGCGTGCAGCCTTACTGGGGCGAATACGACAACTTCAAGCCGACCCACTGGCCAGGCCCCCGCGAGGGCGTCCCGGTCCTCCTGGCCAGCTTCCTGCTCCTGGGCAGCCTGGTCGATCCCCGCCGCAAGGGCCTCTCCCGAGTCGCCCTCCTCGCCCTGATCGTCCTCGCCGTGATCGCCGTAGACCCGCCCTCGCGCAAGACGGGCACCCCGGTCCACCGCCCGGTCCCCTACGCCAGCGCGGCCCCGATCGACAGCAACGCGATCACCGTCGACGGCAAACTCGACGAGCCGGTCTGGCAGCAGGCCGAGCGCCTCGGTCCCTTCGTGCGCACCCAAGACGGCTCCCCGGTCAAGAACGCCACCTACGCCCGCGTCCTCTGGAGCCCCCACGCGATCTACTTCGCCTTCGAGTGCGAGGACCCAGACATTTGGGCCCGCGACGCCGCCCTCGACGACGAGGCGCTGCCCGGCGACGAGGTGATCGAGGTCTTCCTCGACGACGGCGGCGACGAGGTGACCTACTTCGAGTTCGAGATCAGCCCCAAGAACGTCCGCTACGACCTGTTCTGCTTCATTCCCTCAGGCCCGGTCGACTACGAGCACTGGGCGCCCTTCCGCTCGATCCCCAACTGGACCGCCAAGGGCATTCGCCACGCCGTCCAGGTCGAGGGCGAGGTCGACGTGGTCACTGGTCGCCTCGACCCCCAGCGCAAGCTCGGCGGCGACAAGCGCTGGACCGTCGAGATCGCGATCCCCTGGAACGACTTCAAAATGCACCCCTGGCAGAGCAACCCCGTGCGCGGCCACGCTGGGCTGGCCCCGCCCGAGGGCACCCGCTGGCGCATGGGCCTGTTCCGCTTCGAGCGCTGGCGTCCCACCCTCGAGCAGGAGCAGGGCGGCCCGGTCATGACCGCGGAGGAGGCGAAGGCCCTCGTGGACGACCCCGCGTGGTTCGCGCGCCTGACGGACCCGCACGGGCCCCTGCTGCAGGAAGTCGACGCCGAGGGCAAACCCCGCGAGCGCGGCGGCCACTACCTGCGCGCCAAGGTGCACGCCTACAAGGACGAAATGCAGGCCTGGGCTCCGACCTGGCACAGCGCGGGGCTGACGCACCGGCCGTACTGGTTCGGGGTGCTTGATTTCCACGGGCCTCAGTGAATGAACTGCTTGACCGCGCGCATGTAGCTCATGATCGCTGCGACCATCACTGCGTGGCTGACCGCCGACCAGAATCAGCGATTCATGGTCGATGGGAGTTCCCAGGGCAGAGCGAGCCGCGTGGCACAGGCGTTTCCTATGGGTCATTGGCTCAATCTTGTGCATTGGCCGTGCGGGCGGTGCCTATACCCTCCCCCAGCCCATCGGGCACGGTTTCGAACGCCCGCGGCCGGAGCTCCTTTTGAGCTGGGTTGAGGATTAGCGGGCGGAGCCAGGAATAGGCGTGCACTCACCCTGACCATGACTTAACTTCTGCGGTTCGGGCGGGGAGATCCATCACTGTGTTCGAGAGACTCTGGCAGCGAATGCATCGCGCCGTGCGACTGGGGGCTGACCTCGGAGCGCTCTCGCTCGCGCTGTGGCTGGCCTGGATCCTCCGCTTCGAGGGCGCGCTCACCTTCCAGGCGTTCAAGCGCGCCATGTTCATGTGGCCCTGGATCGTCGGCTGCCAATACCTGTGCCTCACCCTCTTCGACGTCCCCCGCTTCGCCTGGAGCCACGTCGGTCTGCGCGAGGCCCGCAAGATCTGCAAGGCGCTTGGACTAGCCTTGCTGATCTTCTGCTTCGTGCGCGGCGTGTCGGGCGCGCTCACGCCCAAGGTCGCCCACCTCACCTACACAAGCGTGCCCTACGGCGTGCTCCTGATCGACGCCGTGTTCGCCGTCGCCCTGATCCTGGGCCTGCGCGTCCTGCGTCGCGTTCAGATCGAAGAGCGCCGGGCGGAGCGAGCCAAGAGCGACACGCGGCCCGTGTTGCTGATCGGCGCCGGCTACGCCGGCTCCCTTCTGGCCCGCGAGCTGACCTCGCGCCAGGACCTCGGGCGCACCCCTGTGGGTTTCCTGGACGACGACGCCTACAAACAGGGACGTCTGATCGAAGGCGTCCCCGTGCTGGGCACGCTCGAGGAGTTGGCAGAGGTCGCCGCTCAGCACGAGGCGCTGGAAGAGGTGCTGATCACCGCCCCCAGCATGTCGGGCGAGCGCGTGCGCCTCGTGCGGCACAAGGCAAACGCCTTGGGCTTGGCTGTGAAGACGATCCCCGGCCTCTACGAGATCGTCTCGGGCGAGGCGAAGGTCAGTCAGATCCGCGACGTGGCGATCGAGGATCTTCTGCGCCGTGACCCCGTGAAGCTCGACGTGAGCTCGGTCGAGGCCCTGGTTCGCGACCGAGTCGTGCTAGTTACGGGCGCAGGTGGCTCAATCGGTAGCGAGCTCTGCCGTCAGGTCGCGCACTTCGGCGCCAAACGTCTCGTGCTGGTTGAGCAAGCCGAGAATCCGCTCTTCGCGATATTCGGAGAGCTGCGCCGCACGGCCACGTGCGAGCTCGCCCCCTACGTCGTCGACGTGTGTACGCCACGCTTGGGGCAGGTCATGCAGAGCGAGCGCCCGCAGGTCGTGCTACACGCGGCGGCGCACAAGCACGTGCCGCTCATGGAGATCACGCCAGGCGAGGCCGTCCTGAACAATGTGTGGGGCACAAAGAACACGGCGGATGTCGCCCAAGAGGCGGGGGCCGACCGACGGCCGGGGGGGAGTCAATGACCACGTGGTCGAAGAGCTGGGTGGCTTGGCGTAGCACGTCCTCGAAGTGCCCCTGGACGAGGAGGTCGGCCGGGTTGGGGGGCGTCGGTCCGCTGGGCAGCAGGAACAGGTTCTCGAAGTCCGTCTCGACGACCGCCTCCTCGAGGCTGATCTCCTTGGCGAGCACGTTCGAGAGTCCCTGCTCGTAAGCCACCTGCATGATCTTCTGCAGGCGCGGGCGCCGCATGTCCCCCTCGACGAGCAGGGTGCGCCCGTTCGCCTGCGCCAGGGCCAAGGCCAGCTGGGCGCTGGTCAGGCTCTTGCCGTCGGCGGCGGTGCCGCTGGTGACCAGGATCGCGGCGTTGCGGAGGCCGGCCGCGGCGAAGGTGAGGTTCGTTCGCAGGAGGCGAAAGGCCTCTGCTGCGGCAGGAGAACCTTCGAAGGTACCTTGAAGCAGCTCGAGCTCTTGGCCCTCCTGGAGGCTCGCCTGCGGGACGCGCCCCAAGACGGGCAGCCCCAAGCGCCGGGCCGTGTCTTCGCTCGAGACGGTGTCCTCCGCGTTGTCCCAGATCAGGATCACTACGAAGCCGACGATCAGCCAGCCGAGGACGACGCTGATCAGGATCACGGGCGTGAAGCGCGGCAGCGGCCGGTCGGGGACGTCGGCGCGATTCACGATCTGGGCGGCCATTTCGACCTCTGAGCGACCCTCCGTCCGGCGCAGCTGCTGGCGGATCGCCTCGAGCTCGCGGTCGTACCACGTGACCTGCCGCGAGACCGACGAGTAGATCCCCTCCTGCTTGTCCAGCTCCTGCAGGGCCTTCTTGTTCTCGCCCAGGAGCTCGCTCATCTTGCTCTCTTGAGTGGCCAAGATCGCTTGGCGCTGCTCGAGGGCCGCGAGCTGCGAGCGTGAGCGCACCCGCAGCGTGGCGCGCAGGGCGCTCTCCTCCGCCTGGAACTGCAGGCGCACGGTCTCGTATTCGGGGTGATCCTTGCGCAGGATCGCGGCCGTGCGTTGGACGCGCGCCCGCGCCTCCGCCAGCGCGGTCAAGGTCTGGGTGGCCTCGTCGCCCTTCAATCGACCGATCAAGAGCTCAAGCGCCTCGCCGCTGTCTTCGCTGTCTTTCAGGGCCTGGCCAAGTCGCTCTGCCTCTCCTGACACCGACGCGCGGTCGATCTGCAGGTTGGTCAGCTTGCGCTGCAACTCGGTATGCGTCTCATTCAGCGCCTTCCGCTGGTCCTCGAAGTTGATCCGTCCCGACTTGCGGTACAGGGCCTGCAACTCGTCCTCGGCCTTGCGCAAGCGCTCGCGCACCTTCTCCTCGCGCTCGCTCAACTGCTGGTGCATGACAACGAAGCGCGAGCCGAAGAACTCGCTCGAGAAGGGAATGAACGCGTCCATGAGCGCGTTCACCCGCGCGGCGATCTCGGTCGGGTCCTCGCCCTTGGAGTGGACGCTGACCAAGAACGTGTCCTTGATCGGCTCGATCTCGACCGACGCTAGGAAATTGTCCAGGGTCTGGCGCCGACCGGCGCCCTTGGGCACCGTCTTCCCCAGACGGAGGAGCGCCTGCTCGACCACCTCGTCACTGGTCAGCAGCTTTAGGTGGGTGTTGGCGGCCTGCGGGGAGAAGCGCCCGACGCCCTGGCGCTCGGAGTCCGTGAGCAGCTCGGCGTACATGCCGATCTGGACGAGGCCGTGCGTCTCGAACTTCGGGGGCAGGGTGTAGAAGCGGATCCCGACCGCCAGGCTGCCCAAGATGACGATCGCAGCCACGACCGGCCAGCGCCGGCGGAATATTGCCCACCCGCGCAGCACGGTCTCCCACGCCGCCTGGAGCTCGTCCTCCTCCTCCGGCCCGTCGCTGTGCCTCGGGGGGAGGTACGTAGGTTCAAACGCCTCTGCCGGGGGCAGTTCGCTGGCGGGCGTAGGGCTAGGCGGAGGTGAGGCGGGGCTCACGAAGGACGCTCCTCTTGGGCCGCGGTTCTACCAAGATCCCCCATGGAAGGCAGCTTCCGATTCCAGTTGGCCTTTCAGCGAATCCGGTCCAGAGCCTGTCGTAGCTCGACACTCTGGGGGTCATGGCGAAAAGCAGACCCGAACACCGACCGAGCCTCTCCCTTGTTGCCCGCCGCGAGCAGCGCTCGCCCGAGCTGGAGGCTGATCTGGGTGCGAATGGGAACGGGGAGGCTGGACGCCAGCGCGTCTCGCCACACTCGCTGGGCCGAGCTGGGCTGTTCGAGGACCAGGTACGCTTGGCCCAGCGACAGAGCGCTCTTCGGGGACCCCGCAGCGAAGGCGGCGCGCAGAGGCGCCAGCGCCTCCTCGGCGAGACCCACCTGGAGCAAGGCCTCTCCCCAGATCCGCTGCGCGCCGGGCTCCGGCGAGCGCCGCGCCGCCCGCTCGAGCACCTGGAGCCCTTGCTGCGGATAGGCAGAAGCGAGGCTGCGCCAGGCTCGCGCCAGGAGCTGCTCCCGCTCCTCTGGCGTCGCGCAAGCAGCGGCCGCCCGCACGTATGCGTCGCGCGCGGTCCAAGGATCATAGCGGAGCAGATACACCTGGGCCCAGCGCTCCAGGTCTGGCGCCTCGGCTGCCTTCCGCTCCACCAGAGGGCGCAGCACGTCGAGGCTGGCCTGGACGCGGCCAGCGTCCGCCAACAGCCGCGAGGCCTGACGGCGGAGCGCGTCGTCACCAGCGGGGAGCAGCTGCTCGAAGTGGCTGGGGTGTAGGGCGCGCAGCTCCCCGAGCACGAGGGAGACGACGTCGGGCAGGCTACGCGGCGACCAGCGCAGGGTCTCGCGCAGCGCGCGCAGCGCCTGCTCGATCCGCTTGGCGTTGGGGTGGTGGGCGTGGACGCGCAGGCGTATCGCCCCGATCCACAGCTGCAGGCTGGGGAAGGTCGGTGCCAGAATCGCGGCGCGTTCGAGCTCGTCCAACCCCGCGTCCAGCTGGTTCTGCGCCAGCAGGGCCCGGCCTAGCTGCAAGTGGTGGTGCGGGTTGCGCGGCTCGAGGGCGCACGCGCGCCCGAAGGCTTCGGCGGCCGCTGCATAGTCCCGCGCGTCCATGTGCGCCGCGCCCTCCTGGCGCGGTGCTTCGGAGAGCTCCGGGTTCCAGCGCGCAGCGCTGCTGCACAGCTCGACGCGCTCGGCTGGGGCGCCGCCCCCCTGAGCGGCTCGGACCTGCCACTCGGCGACG
>CALDQK010000088.1 GCA_937911525.1 uncultured bacterium | reverse complement strand
CACGCGGGCGACGGTGGCGTTGAGCGCCTCGACCTGAGCCCGCAGCGCCGTCAGCTCGACGCGGAGCGCGTCCTCCTCGGCGGAGGGCGCCGGATCCGTGGCCACCTCGGGCTCGTCGTCCTCGTCCCCGAAGTAGCGGGCCAGAAAGGCGAAGACCCGCAGCTTGGTGGCCTCGGTCCCGTCGCGAGTGACCAGGCGATCCAGGCGGGCCACGATCGGATCGGCGCTGCGCTCGGAGAGCCCGGTCGGGTTCGCGGCGGGGTCGGCGACCCAGTCGGCGCGGAGCAGCCCGTCGGCGTCGGGGATCCGGGCCAGGGGCTCCGTGTCCTCGCCCTGCGCCTCACTGAGGGCGAAGTGGGCCACGATCGAGATCCCCAGGCTGGCGGGGTCCTCCTCGGCGCGGGTCATGAGGTAGTCGGGGGCGGGCGTACTCAGCCCGTCCGGCTTCAGGCGCCAGGCGCTCTCGGCGAAGCAGAAGTCGCCAACGGCGCGGTGGCCGAGTTCGGTCGTCCCGCCGCAGACCTCGCAGGTGGTGTCCTCTGCCTCAGCGTTGCAGGTCCGGCAGCGGCGGAAGGCCTCCTCGCGGAGGTTCGACCAGGAGCCCAGGTGGCGGGCCAGGGCGTCGGCGCAGAGGGCGCCGTGGGTCCAGCGTCCACGGACCCCCTCGCCCAGCTCGACGGTCCGGCGGACGGTCGCACGGTCGATCTGGAAGCCATGGCCCTTCGCGGGGCCGGTGGTCAGGAGCGAGACGTTGCGGACAGCACCAGGGAAGGCGCGGTCGACACGAACGCGGTCGGGGAGGAAGGGCGTGCTCAGGCGCACGAGGGGGCGGCTCATGGGATCTCCAGGGGTAGGCGGAAGCGGAAGGCGGACGAGGGGCGGAGAGCGAGAGGCGGGCGGGGCTGGGGCCCGCAGGCCCCAGCCCCTGGGCCCTAGAAGTCGAAGCGCAGGAAGAACGCGACCGTGTCCTGGCCACGGCGAGTCGCCTGGCCGCGGGAGCCGCGGAAGGCGTCGGCCTCGCTCGAGTGGTCGTGGCGGTACTCGACCCCCAGGCCCACTGCGTCGAGCGGGCGCCACTCCGCGGTGGCCGTGGCCTCGAGCAGGGACTGCTCACGGCCGGTGATCAGGCCGTCCTCGTCGTGGAGGAAGGTCACCCGCAGGCCCATGCGGACGGTGCCGTCGAAGAACTCACGGCGAACGCCCGCCTGGACCAAGGCGAAGTCCTCGGTCTGGTCCCCGAACTCCTCCTGGCCGTAGCGCAGCAGCAGCTCGAAGCGCGTCGCGTCGTCGAGCGAGTAGTCGACGGCGACTTCCAGCAGCCAGCGGAGGTCCGCCTCGCTGTCAGCGCGCTCGGCCCCGGCGATCCAGTTGAGGCGGGCCCGGAAGTCCCCACGCTCGAGCCGGAGGCTGCCGCCGAGGGACTTGGCGTCGTTCTCGTCGATCGCCTGATCCCAGCCGTTCACGACGTACTGCGTATAGCTGAGGCCGTCGGCCAGCTCGAAGTCCACGCTCAGTCCGGTGACCGTACGCGGTGCCGAGAGCGCCGCGTAGCTGAGCGACTGGTGGAAGTTTCGGCTCAGGTCGATCGACTCGAAGCCGAACCATCCGTAGCGCTTGCCGGCGCCGATCGTCGTGCCACCAAAGAGCGGCAGCTTGAGGTCGACGTAGGCCTGGCCCACGGCGAGACCGCGGCTCTGGAGCAGGCCGTCGTCGTAGGCCTCCTCCACCACGCGTCCAGCCACGACGTCAAGGCCGTAGCCCACGCCCCAGATCGCGTCGGGTGAGATCCGACGCTCCACGCCGAGCAGGGCGTGGGTGAGGGCGAAGGTGTTGTGGTCCAGGTCGCTGAGGCGCAGGTCGTTGGCGCCCTTGCGCTGATCGGGAGCGGCCAGGTTCCAGCCGTAGCTTCCGCGCAGCGCACCGCGAACTCGGGTGTTCTCGAGCAGGACGTCGCTCAGGCGAGGGATCTCGTCCTCCGGCGCCTCGACCGGGCCAGCACGCAGCTCGTCCAGCTCGCGCCGCAGCGCTTGGACCTCCTTGCGCGTCTCTTCGTAGAGCTTGGTGGTTCCAGGGTCCTCCTTCGGTGGGGTGGGGTCGTTCGCCCAACCGGGCGAGCAAAGAAACAGGGGCAAACACAGACACAGACAGAGCGGTCGCAACACAGGCGCACCTCCTTCAGGACCCAGGGGCGGCGAGCGGACGGGAAGTGCCGCCCCGCCGGAGTTCGTTGTTCGAGCGCCGCCCAACGGAGTCCTCGCCGGACTCGGTGGCGGCTTGTTCGCGGCGCTCCTCGCGGTCCCCGACGAGGTCGCGGGGTCGGCCCGGAGGCGCGTGGGTGGGGCTGCGAAGCGGCTCGCTCCGCAGGGGCACGCCCAGCTGGTCCAGCAGGGCGGGCACGTCGACCCAGTCGGCGGGCGCGTCCTCTCGCTTGGCGGCCGAGACGAGGCGCAGGATCTCGAGGTAGAGCTTTCGGACCGAGGCCGGGACCTCGTAGGCCTTGATCTCAGGCGGCGGGACGTGGTCCTCGCGATGGTTCTTCCGGTGGACCTTGGCGACGAGCTCGGTCAGCTCGTTCGCGCCGAACTGGGCGAGGTCCTGTATGAACTCCTTGAGCATTCCGTCGAGCGTTCGAGCGCCCGCGGCGGCGATCTCCTCCAGGCCCGAGAGGCGAGGGGGCACCAGGTAGGCCCGCAAAATCCCGGCGTCGAAGCGGTTCAGAGAGCGATCCCAGACGGCTTGGCGGTCCGGGAGATTGAGCGGGCTGACCTCGTAGACCCGGTTGCCCTTGTCGTCGCGCTCTGCCGGGAAGGTGACTGCCCCCGAGCCCTGAAGGGCGACGAGCAGCTTGTTCATGTGGTCGATTGCGTCGACGTCGCTTCCGGCGAGGGACACGAAACCGCCGGGGGCGTAGCCGATCCGCGGCGAGTCGACGCTCCGCTCCAGGTAGCGGAGGTGGAGCAGCTCGGTGGTCAGGCTG
>CALDQK010000087.1 GCA_937911525.1 uncultured bacterium | reverse complement strand
GCGAAGTCGGGGTCGGGGGGAGTGTCGGCGGCTGGCTGGGGGCGCGCGCGCAGCAGGAAGGGCGCGATCGCGAGGGCGGCGATCGCCAGGCGCCAGGCCGCGATCGCGATCGGGCCGATCCCCGTGCGGAGGGCCAGCTTGGTGAAGATCGGCGCGAAGCCAATCGTGAAGGCGGCCAGGAGCACGACCGCGATCCAGGCGCGCCCGCCTGCGTCGGACTCGCTCACGCTGGCCCGCGCTAGTCGGGGACGTCGACCAGCTTGCGCTGGAAGCGGAGCCCCAATGCGTGGTCGAGGGCGTCGCCGAGCTGGGCCGCGTGGGCGGCGTCGACGCCGCCCACCGTCAGCCAGCCGGCGCCCTGGTGGTCCTGGTGGGCCGCGAGCGCCGCGCCCTCCGCCCAGCCGCACAGGTTCCAGGCGTCCGAGAACCAGTAGGGGGTCACCTTGGCCGCGGTCGCCGCGCGCTTGACCCGCTCCAGGGTGTGCAGCTTCTGCACCAGGCCGTAGTAGTGCCGGACCGGGTAGGAGCCGAGCTCGAAGCGGAGGAAGGCCTGCTGGAGGAGGAAGCGCGGCAGGCTCTGGGCGATCGGCTTGCCGATCCAGCTGCCGTCGGTGTGGATCAGCTGCGGCTCGCCGCTGGGCATGGGCTTGAGCGAGAGCTCGGCGAAGGTCCCCAGTTGGCCGGTGCCGATCATCAGGCAGCCCGCCGGGCGCTCGCCCTCGTCGGTGTCCTCGTAGAGCTCGAGCACCTCGCCGACGTCGAGGTCGGCCTTGAGCTCGTAGAGCAAGCCGCCGTCGCGCTTGCCCATTCGCTCCAGCCAGGCGCGATAGGTCGGGGGGAGGGGCTGGCCAGCCAGCTCCTCGAGGCGCGCGAGCTGCTCCGGCGTCGCGCCCTCGAGCTTGCCAGGCAAGTCGGGGTCGAAGTGCGCCGCGTAGTCGACCAGGTCGTCGAGCCACTGGTCGGGGCCGCTGCCGCCGAAGCGATAGACCCGACCCGCCTGCTGGTGGAACTTCACTCGCTCAGGATCCCCTGCTTGTTGTGGGGATTGTCACAGGTGTTGCAGGGGTTCATCTGCGGATAGGTCTGGTCGGGGTCCTTGTCCTGGCCCTCGTAGGCGTAGCTCTCCTTGAGGCCCTGCTTGTCCTCGCTGCCCTCCCACTTCTTCTCCGGGCCGCGGTAGCGCACGTCGAAGCCGTCGGCCTGGCCCGCGCCGCCGGGCACGCCGTTGGCGGCCTTGGGCTCGGCGCAGTTGCCGGGGGCTGGGTCGCCCTGCTCGTTCTCGTAGCCAGGGAAGCTCTTGGGGTCCTCGTGGACCACGTAGCGAGGAGGCGGCTCGCTCTTGTCGAGCTCTTGCTGGAGGGCCGCCGCGCGCTCGCGGCCGACCTCGTTGGACTCGGGGCCGTTCTCGCCGGTCGTGCTGCCCGAGGAGAGGCCGACGTGGACGACCTCGGGGTTGCCGTCTTCGTCCTCCTCGGTGAACACCGCCACCGCGCTGACCTTGCGCTTGGAGATCCCGGCTCGCGCCACCGCGTCGCAGACCTTCTTGCACTCCTCCTGGGCGGCCTTGGTCCGCGGGGGGTAGTCCTCTTGCTGGTGGTCGTGGCTGTGCTTCTTGGGGCCGTCGGACTCGGGGCCCGTGCTCTGGCCGCCCGAGTCGCGCTTGACCTCGCGCTTCTCCTGCTGCGACTTCACGTCGCCGGGGCGGAGCTCGAAGCCGCGGTGGGCCAGGGTCAAGCGCTCGATCGCGACCTCGGTCACCCCGCCCGCGAAGTTGGGCCCTTCGTAGCCGCAGGGCCAGGCCTCCCGGAACTCCCAGCGCGCGACGACCGTGCCCTCCTGGTTGAGGGCCATGATCGCGCCGTCCTTGCGCTCGATCTCGCCGTTGATCGCCTTCTGGACCCAGCTGAAGAGGTCGAGGTTGCTCGAGGAGCCGTGCTCGAGGGTGATCCGCGCGAAGCGCGCGGGACCCGGGATCTTGTGGGTCCGCTCGTTGATCCCGCCTTCCTCGTATTCGAGGACCTCGGTGCGAACGTCGAGTCCGCGGGCGGCGCTGAAGTCAGCCACCTCGATCGAGTTCAGGGCCACCTTGAAGTGGCTGGCGCGATTCTTCTCGAGCTTGGACACGGACAGCCCTAAGGATACTACCCCGAGCCCGATGGGGCTCGCTCTCTAATCGCTTTGGGGGAAGGGGATTAGCAGCTAGGCTGGTCCGGTGACCTTCGCCCAGGCGCGCCTGCTCTTCACCCTCTACGCCCTCTTCCTCGGCGCGCTGCTCGTCGTTGGCGCCGTGGCCAGCCAGGCCCTGCAGGTCTGGTGGCAGCAAGCGCTGGCCTTCTTCGCCCCCGCGACCCTGGTGTTCTTCGCCTGGATCTTCGGCGTGTTCGGCTTCGTGGGGCGGGCGGGGCCCCTGCTCGTGCGCGAGGGCCTGGGCAAGGACGCGCTCGTGAGCTGGGGCGACCGCTGGTTCGGGGTCTCGCTCGTCGTGCTGGTCCTCGTGGGTCTGGGCGGCCTGGTCCAGCTGTTCCGGGTCGAGAGCTGGGGCGCCCGCGCCGGCGTGTTCTTCGGGGTCGGGAGCGGGGTCTACATGGGCTTCATGGGCGTCGTGTTCTGCTTCGCGGCCCTCCCCCAGGCTCAGCTGCCGTCTCCGCCGGCTCCGCCGACTCCGGCTGAGGAGGAGAGCGAGTCGTGCTGAGCCATATCTCCTTGCCGGTGCGGGACCTGGAGGTCGGCCGCCGCTTCTACGCCGCCGTGCTGGGGGCCTTGGGCGCCGAGCAAGTGTGGGCCAACCCCAGGGGAGTCGCCTTCGGCGTCGCCGGCCGCGACCGCTTCTCGCTCAGGGTCGCGCCTGCGGGAGAGCGCCCGGCCGCCGCGGCCGGCTTCCACCTCGCCTTCAACGCCCCCAGGCGCGCCGCGGTCGACGCCTTCCACGCGGCGGCCTTGGCGGGCGGGGG
>CALDQK010000086.1 GCA_937911525.1 uncultured bacterium | reverse complement strand
CAGGGCCTCTTCGTCCATGGCGTCGCAGCAGATCGCCTGGCTGACCGCGTCCGCTGCGACCTGGACCCGCTCGGGGAGCACGTCCACCGCCAGCACCTCGACGCCGCTCGCGCTGAGGGAGCGCGCCAGGGCCAGGCCGAACTGGCCCAGCCCGATCACCAGGGCTTGTCGTTTCATGGGGTCTCCGCGGTCAAGGGGACGGCTCAGCCCGTAGCGATCTCGGCTCGCGGACGCTGCCAGCGCCCGGCGGCGCGCTCGGGCTCGGCCAGGAGCAGGAACAGAGTCAGGGGCCCGACGCGCCCCGCCAACATGCAGGTGATCACGATCACCTTGCCCACTCCGTCGAGCTCGGCCGTCGCGCCGAGCGAGAGCCCGACGGTCGCCAGGGCCGAGATCACCTCGAAGAGCAAGCGCAGGAAGGGGGTCGACTGCGTCAGCTGGAGCGCGACCAGCGCCAAGAAGGCCGCGTAGGCGAAGAGCGCCACCGTGGCGAAGGCCTTGAAGATCGTGCGGCGCCCGACCCGAAAGCCGAACACCGAGACCTGGTCCCGTCCGCGCACGCCCGCCCAGGTGGCGAGGAAGAGCAGGGCGGCGGTGGTGGTCTTGATCCCGCCCGCCGTCCCGCCAGGGCAACCGCCCACGACCATGATCGCGAGCGAGAGCGTGATCGAGGCTGGGCCGAGCCGGGTCAAGTCGATCGAGTTGAAGCCAGCCGTACGCAGGGTCACCGACTGGAACCAGGCGTTGCTCAGCTTGGCGCCCGCACCGCTCACGGTGCCCAGGCCCCGATCCCACTCGGCCGCTGCCAGGAAGAGCGCGGGCCCGATCAAGAGCAGGGCCGTCGCGGCGAGCACCAGCTTGGCCTGAGGGCTGAGACGGCGTCGCCGGATCAGGTGAGGCAGGAGCCCGACGACGACCGGCCCCAGGCCTCCAAGCACGATCAGGGCCGCCACCGCGTGCAGGATCGCGGGCGAGTCTTGGTAGGGGATCAGGCTCTCGCTCTGGAGCGCAAAGCCCGCGTTGCAGAAGGCAGAGATCGCGGTGAACAGCCCGCGCCAGGCGGCCTGCCCGAGGGGGTCGCCCGCCCGCCAGAAGAGCCCGCTCAGGACCACGGCTCCGAGCGCCTCGACGCCGAAGGTGATCACGAACACCTGGCGCACGGCCCGCCCCAAGCCGCCGCCGTGCTCGCCGAAGAGCTGGGAGACCGCGGCCTCGTGCTCGAGGCTGAGCCGCCGCCCCATGAGGAAGAGCGCGGCAGTGGAGAAGGCCATGATCCCAAGGCCACCGACCTGGATCAGCAGCAGGATCGCGGCCTGACCGAAGCCCGTGAAGGCCACAGGGGTGTCGAGCACGATCAAGCCCGTGACGCACACCGCGCTGAAGCTGGTGAAGAGCGCGTCGAGCCCGCTGATCGGTTGGGTCACGGCCCAGGGCAACGAGAGCAGCGCCCCTCCGGCGAGGCCGCTGAGGAGGAAGCTCACCACGAGGAGCCGGGCCGGGTCATGGAGCACGGGCTCCCACCAGGGCGCGCCGAGGCGCCGGGCGCGCCGGGGGCTGCTCTGAGGCGGCGCCAGCCCACCCGCCAGGAGGCTGCCCCCGAGCAGGAAGGCGAGGAGCGCGCGCCCCGGGCTATCACTCAGCCGCGGCGCCGCCAGGGCCCAGCAGCCCAGCACGCCGACCCAGAGCAGCGCCCGCGCCCCGCGCCGTCCGCGAGCGCGGGTCCAGGCGGACAGGGGGAAGAGCAGCGCGAGCCCGAGCGCAAACAGGCTCAGGCGAGCATCCGCCTCTGGCCAGAGCCGCGAGAGCGCCCCGTAGGCCAGCGCGCCGGCTCCGCAAAGGAGCAGCAGCCGCCAGGTCGGCAGGGGCGGTTCGGTGGGGCGAGCCATGCGCGGCGTTGTAGCAAGCGACAGGTCGAGCTGAGGAGGGGGAGGACACCGCGCGGGTGAGGCACGTCCGCCGCAGCGCGCGTCTCCTCGCCACCTGCGACGGGGCCCGCGCGGGGAAGACGAGCGCTCTCGTCGCCGAGCCACACGCCAAGAGCCCCCACTCTGGTCGGGAGCGAGGGCTCGTTACGTGTGAGGCTTGCGGCTCTAGCGCCAGTGGCGGCAGCGTCGGTTGCAGACGTGGCGCGGATGGCCGTGGGTGTAGATCACGACCTTGGCCCGGGGGCGAGGGGCGCGCCACGAGGCGCAGCCGCTCTTGCAGACGTGGCGGGCGTGGCCGTGGCTGTAGATCACGACCTTGGCCCGAGGGCGCGGGGCGCGCCAATGGCGGCAGCCGCTCTTGCACACGTGCAGGTGGTGGCCGTGGGGGTGGACGACGACGCGCGCTCGGGGGCGGGGGGCGCGCCAGTAGCGGCAGCCGCTCTTGCAGACGTGGCTGCGGTGGCCGTGGGCGTAGACCCGCACGGCGGGTCGGCGGGGGGCGCGAGCGCGGGGGCGGTAGTGGCTGCAGCCGCCGCCGCACACGTGGCGCGCGTGGCCGTGGCGGAAGGTGACGCTGGCGCTCACGCCGGGGGTGCGGGCCCTCACGACGCAGCCGCTCAGGCCGAGGGCCCCGCAGGCGAGCAGGGCCAGGAGACCCGTGCGTAGGGTCGGGTGAATCGAGCGGTTGGACATTTCAGCTCCTCTCGGTGGGCTCCTCGGACGAACCAGGGTGACGCCGATTCAACGCGGAAGCACGGGGCAAGTTCTGCTTGGCCAGCATAAGTCATGGATGGTCTTTCGCTTAGCAGACCTGTATCCGCCGTTGCCGTTCGTGGTGAGACGCGCGCCGCTCGTGGGACGCACGAGCGCGATTCCTCGTCCGACCTGGACGATCTGGGTCACGGGTCTCCCAAGTCCTTTGAGCCGGCTTTGGCCTCTCCCTTGCCCAGGAGAGGGGTGGAAGGAAGGAACGGAGATGATCAGCACCACCTGCGGAGACTGCGGACGAGACAACGAGGCGCCCGAGGCGCTGCGCGGCGTCAGCTTGGAGTGCGCGTGCGGCGCGAGCTATCGCGTCGGCGTCCAGACCAAGGCGCGCAAGGTCGCCTTGGACTGCCCCAGCTGCGAGGCCGCGCTGCGAGTGCCGGTCGCCTACGCTGGACGTCGGATCCGCTGCAAGAGCTGCCAAGCCAAGGTGGCTGTGCCGGACCCGGCCGCGGAGGCCGCCGCCGCCGCCGCGAACCGAGACGAAGCGCGCACGGTCTCGCTCCTCACGCGACGGGTCGAGGATCTGCAGAACCAGTGCGGCGTCGGCTTCAGCTTCTTCGGCGCCTGCGTGCTGATCCTCGCCCTCTCGCTCCGCCTGACCCTGGGCGAGTCGCTGGCCGCCGACGTGGCCCTCGCCGCGGGAGCCTTCTTCTGCGTCAACGGCGCGCTCTACAAGCTGACCCGCCAGCTGCCCTTCGCCTACATGGCGGTCCTGGGCTGGTTCTGCGTCGCGCTGCCCCTCGGCTTCGTCGCCGCCAAGCTCCTGCTCTCGGTGAACGTCGTGGCCCTCGCCGCGGGGCCGATCGCTGGGCCTTTCACCACGATCCTGGCCGGGGTGTTCGCGACCTCGCTCAGCGTGTTCCCCGCCCGCGTGGTCAAGGAGCTCGACGCGACCCAGGCCGAGCGCGAGCGGCGCCAGCTCAGCCTCGCTTAGACAACACAGCCTGCTCGAGCGTGAGGCGCTCGGCTTCCTCGGGGTTGGGGTCGCCGAGCGCCTCGCGCTGCCAGGCGACGGTGCGCGCGATCGCCTCGGCGCGCGGGAGCCCCTCCGCGAAGCCCAGCGCGCGGATCCGCGGGCTGACCAGGGTCAGGTCCTGGCGCGCGTCGAAGCCGGCGCGCAGCTCCTCAGGCAGCTCCTCGTCAGGGACGACCACGACCTCTCCCTGCCAGCCGCAGGCGGCCCCGATCGCGCGGACCCACTCCAGCTCGGTCTGCGCGCTGGGCTCGGCCACGGCGAAGGTCCCGCCAGTCGCGTCGGGGTGCGTCGCGACGAGCGCCAGGGCCGCGCCCGCGTCGTCGACGTAGCCGCGGCAGCCGCGCCAGCCGGCGAGCGACTCGGCCAGGAGCACGTCCCGGCCGAGCAGCTGGCGCCGCAGGTAGCTCGCGGTGCGGGCCTGGGGGTCGCCGGGCCCATAGACCATGGGCAAGCGCAGGGTCGCCACCTCGAGCCTCTCCACCTCGCGGTAGGCCGCCTCGACCAGGAGCTTGTCGTAGTCGCGCAGGAAGGCCTGCTTCTCGGGCGGGAGCTTCCCCTCGAGCCCGCGGTAGGGGAAGCGGCTGACCCGCAGCGGGCCATCTTCCTGGGCCGGCTCGACGAAGGGCTCGCCGTCCTCGGGCTTGCCGTGGAGGACCCCGAAGCTGCGGTAGACGTCGCAGCTGCTGGCCACCGCGACCCGCGGGACCAGGGTCGCGAGGACCTCCGCCACGGGGCGCGAGTCCGCCACGGTCATCGCGATCATGTCCAGGGCCGCGTCGGGCCCGAGGGCAGCGAGCTCGTCTCGGTGCTCGCCGAGCCGGGCGCGGTCGCCGAGGACCTCGATCACCCCGTCGGGCAGCTCGGCCGCCGTCTGGCCGCGGTGAAAGCAGATCACCTCGTGGCCAGCCGCTACGAGGGCGCGGACGGCCGCCAGGCCAATGAAGCGGGTGCCGCCGAGGACGAGGACCTTCATGGCCCGAAGCTAACCGCCATCTCTAGGCTTGCATCGGCCAAGGGTCGGGTGGTATGACCAGTTGACCACCCGGCCACTGGAGCCTAGCCTCATGGACCTGCAACCCGTCGAGCGACGCTCTCTCTCGGACGCCGTGTTCGATCAGCTGAGCGGCGAGATCCTGGCCGGCTCCCTGGCCCCGGGCGACGCCCTGCCCTCGGAGCGCCGCCTGTGCGAGCTGCTGCAGGTCAACCGCGGCGCCGTCCGCGAAGGCCTCAAGCGCCTGCGCCAGGCTGGCCTGGTCCAGATCCAGCAGGGCGGCTCGACCCGGGTCCTCGACTATCGCGACACGGGCAGCTTCGACCTGCTGGCGCAGCTCCTGTTCGACGCCGAGGGGAGCCCCAACCTCGTGGTCGCCCGCTCGATCGTGGAGATGCGCGGCGCGATCGCCCCGGACATGGCGCGCCGCTTCGCCGAGCGCGCCAGTCCCGAACAGGTCGCAGAGCTCCAGGCCACGGTCGAGCGCCTGGCCGCGAGCGAGGACCTCGACGAGCGCCAGCTGATCGCGCTCGAGCTGTGGGGCGCGCTGGCGCGCGGCTCGCAGAACATCGCCTACCAGCTGGCCTACAACACGCTTCGCAAGACCTACGAGGAGATCCGCGGGCTGCTCCTGCACCTCCTCGCGGACGAACTCAACGACGTAGCGGGCTATCGGGCCTTGGCGCAGGCGGCGGCCGCGGGCGAAGGCCCGCTCGCCGCCGAGCGAGCGCGGGACCTGCTGGCCAAGGGCGGCGCGCCCCTGCTCGAGCTCTTCGCGCGCCTCGAGGAGGACCAATGAGCGCACTCACTCTGGGCGCCGCCATGCGCGGCTTCGTGGGGCGACTCTCGCCCTTCCTGTTGGTCCTCAGCGCGGCGGGCTTCCTCGGCGCGCGGGCCTGGCTGGGCGAGCTCAGCCGCTGGGACGCCGCGGTCGTCCTCGGGGTCGTCGCGGCCTACCCCTTCCTGGAGTGGGTGATTCACGTGTTCGTGCTCCACTCGCGCTACGACTTCGACCTGGCCCGCAAGCACCGCGAGCACCACGCCGACCCCTGGCGTCTGGACGTGGTGTTTATTCCTTGGTCGACCCACGCCCAGGTCTTGCCCCTCGTGGTCGCGCCGCTCTTCCTGCTGGAGGGGACCCCGCTCCGCCTCGTGATCAGCGGGCTCGCGACCCTGTGGCTGCTGGGGATCGTCTACGAGTGGGTCCACTACCTGGCCCACGTGCCCTACGCGGCCAAGACGCGCTGGATGCGCGAGCTGCAGCGAACGCACCGCCTGCACCACTTCAAGAACGAGCACCACTGGCAGGGCGTGGCGACCCACCTCGCTGACCGGGTGCTCGGGACCTACCCCGACCCCAGCAGCGTCGAGACCTCGCCCTCCTGCCGCTCGCTGAACGAGACGCCGGCCGCCTAGCCGGCGTCCTGCTCGAGGGCCTCGAGGACCTTGACCAGCTCGGCGCGCTCCTCGTCCCAGAGGTGCGGGAGCCCGAGCCACTGCGAGAACAGGGCCTCCTCGTAGGCGACGAAGCCCGAGTCGGGGCGCGCGGCGGCGAGGGCCTCGAAGGCCTCGCCGACCTCGAGCGAGTGGGCGGGCTCGCGCTGGGCCAGGTCCGTCAGCGCCAGGATCGCGGCCTCGGTCGACCAGTCGCGCGGGCCGTGGAGCAGCGCCAGGAGCGCGCCCTTGCGGGCCGAGCCTTCCCAGCCAGAGTCCAGCTGCGCCAGGACCTGGGCCGCGACCATTTGGACGCGGGGGATCCAGCCGAGCACCACCTCCGGCGCGCGGGCCAGGGGCGGGTGCACCACGCAAGCCAGCAGGTCGCGCGCGGCTGTGGGGCCCAGCTCTCGCGCCAGGCGGCCGGCGGCGGCCCAGTCGCGGGCTCGGTTCCAGGGCCCGCGCGCGAGCTGGCTCAGGGCCTCGACCACGGCTGGAGCGGGCGGGTCGAGGGCGGGCACGAGCACCTCGCCCTCGCGGCGCCAGAGCTGGTGCGCCACCTCGGCCAAGGGTTCGCGCGGGTCGGGGCGCGCGACGTGCTCGTAGCTGACGGCGAGGGTGGCGTCATAGCTGGCCAGCCGGGCGACCTGCGCGAAGGCGAGCGCGTTGCTGGGAGCCTCTACGTTGGAGAGCGTCAGCTTGACCTCGCCCGAGAGCTCCTGGCCCTCCTCCAGGATCTGCGCGATCACGTTGGCCGTCGCGTCGCGGGGCTGCGGGAGGAAGCCCTCATAGGGGTGGAAGTTGCCGAAGAGCATGCGCGCCCGCCCGTTGCCCGCGTGGGCCAGGTCGAGCAGGTGCTTGGGGAAGGCGTCGTCGGGGAAGGGGGAGTCGGAGCTCGTGCGCCACTGGCACCAGAGCGCGCTCGGTTCGGCCCACTCGTGGGCCGGCTCGCGCCCGAGGACCTCGGCGTAGAGTTCGCCGGCCCGCGCCCACTCTTCGCGCTCGAAGAACATGTCGCCGGCCTCGAGCAGCGCGGTCAGGTCCGCGGGGTTGTGCTCCAGCGCGCGCCGAAAGCCCGCCAGGGCGGCCTCGGCCTCGCCCTGCTCCCGCAGGAGCAGCGCCTCGCCAATGTGGGTGTGCCAGGAGGGCCGCGACGCGATCCGCTCCCGCGCGAGCTCGAGGCCCTCTGCGAAGAGCCCCGCCTTGCGGTGCAGGCCGATCAGGGTCATGTCCGCCGTGGACCTCAGCTCGTCGGGCAAGCCCGCGAGCGGAAGGCGCCGCGCCAGCCTCGCCAGCCGACGCGCGCTCTCCTCGCGCTGGACCTCGAGCGAGGCCGCCTCGGGCAGCGCGACCAGGGCCTGGGTAAGGATCTGGAGCACCACCGAGGGCGGCAGCCCTTCCAGCGCGCCGGCGGGCTCGAGCCAGTCGGGGACCCAGGCCTCGAGGTAGGGGGCGTCGGACTTGGCCTGCTGGACCATGGCCAGCAGCTCGACGGCTTCCCGCAGCCGGCCAGCGCGGGCGAAGAGCAGCGCCCGCGCGGCCTCGCTCGCGAAGTAGCGGTCCTCTCCGTCCTCGGGCAGGAGGCGCGCGAGGTCACCTCCGGCCGCCGCCAGGTAACGCTCCATGAGCTCGAGCCACTCGGGTCGGGCCGGGTCGTAGGCCAGGAGCTCGCAGACGTGCATGAACCCGTGCGCGAGCGGGTCCCCGCAGCCCGGCCCGTGGTCGTGATCGTGATCGTGCTCGTGACTGTGGGCGTCCTCCTCGGGCATGTCGAGGGTCGCGCGCGCGATGAACTCGTGGAAGCGCGCCGAGCCCTCGCGCAGCTCGAGGGCGCCCTCGGGGAGCTCCTCCTCCCGCGCGAAGCGCGCGAAGGGGTGCGCCGGGTCGACGGCCCCCGCCGCCCGCGAGGCCTCGGCCCCCGGGCCCGGCTCTTTCTCGTTCTTGCCTGCAGCCTGCTCGAGCTTGTCGAAGAACCCCATCGGACCCTCCCCCTGTCGCGCGGGACTATAGCGGCTCACTCCGGCGGCAGGACGCGCTCCACGGTGCCCTCGCCGCTCTCGAAGGCGCTGACGTTGGCCAGGGTCGTCTCTGCGATGTTGCGCACGGCTTCGCGGGTGAAGAAGCCTTGGTGCGCGGTGATCAGCACGTTGGGGAAGGTCAGCAGGCGCATGAACACGTCGTCCTGGATCACCTCGCTCGAGTGGTCCGCGAAGAAGAGCTCCTCCTCTTCTTCATAGACGTCGAGGCCGAGGTAGCCGATCTGGCCCCGCTTGAGCCCCTCGATCACGGCGCGGGTGTCGACCAGGCCGCCACGCCCGGTGTTGATCAGCATCACGCCGGGCTTCATGGCCGCGATCGTCTCGGCGCCGATCAGGTGGCGGGTCTGCGGCGTGAGCGGGCAGTGGAGCGAGATCACGTCGCTCGCGGCGAGGACCTCGGCCAAGGGCGCGTAGCTGCCGTGGGCCTCGAAGTCCGGGTTGACGTGGGGGTCGGCGCCGAGCACGCGGCAGCCGAAGCCCGCCATGATCCGGGCGAACACGACGCCGATCTTGCCGGTCCCGATCACGCCCACGGTGCGGCCGTGGAGGTCGAAGCCGCACAGGCCGCCCAGGGTGAAGTTGCCGTCGCGGACCCGCGAGTAGGCGCGGTGAATCCGGCGGTTGAGCGCCAGGACCAAAGCCGCCGCGTGCTCGGCCACGGCGTGGGGTGAGTAGGCCGGCACGCGAGCCACGGTCAGTCCGGCGGCGTGAGCGGCGCCAAGGTCGACGTGGTTGAAGCCCGCCGAGCGAAGCGCCAGCAGCTTGGTCCCCCCCGCGGCGAGAACCTGAACGACCTCGGCGTTGGCCTCGTCGTTGACGAAGAGGCACACCGCGGGGAAGCCCTGGGCCAGGGGCGTGGTCTTCGCCTCCAGACCGGCCTCGAAGAAGACCAGCTCGTGGCCGTGAGCCTCATTGGCAGCGGCGAGGCTCTCGCGGTCGTAGTCCTTGGCGCTGAACACGGCGACGCGCACGGGCAGCTCCCTTCGTGGCCCGGAGCTTAGCCGCGCCGCACCGGGCGAGGAGCAAGACCCGGGCAAGGGCTCGGAGGCCGGCTTGGGTAGGCTGCCGCACGCTCCGCTGACCACGCTGCTCCTCGCCTCTGTGCGCCTGAGCCGATCGGCCATGAGGACCGTGCCCGATCGGCCATGAGGACCGTGCCCGATCGGCCATGAGGACCGTGCCCAAGGCACGGCCCAACACCCCCCGCCAGCCCGGCCGCGCGACCCCCCTCCGCGGCCGCTTCGCCGGCCCCGGCGACCCCG
>CALDQK010000085.1 GCA_937911525.1 uncultured bacterium | reverse complement strand
GGGGGGCGCGTGCTGGCCTGGGGCGCCGAGGCCGAGGCGCGGCGCGGGCCGGGCACGCGCGTGGTCTCGCTGGCGGGCCGCTGCGCGACCCCGGGGCTGCACGACGCGCACACGCACCTCCTCGGCGGCGCCCTGGCCAGCGAGGCGATCGACCTCCGCCCCGCCACGAGCAGCGAGCACCTGGCCCAGCTCGTGGCCGAGTGGCTCGAGGAGCGCGGGCGCGAGGGCTGGGTCTACGGGCGCGGGTTCGAGGTCGACCGCTTCCCGGGGCGAGCCTGGCCCGAGCGGCGCCACCTCGACGCGGTCGCCCCCGACGTGCCGGTCCTGCTGCGCCGCCGCGATGGCCACGCCGCGATCGCCAACGGCGAGGCCCTGCGGCGGGCCGGGATCACGCGCGACACGCCGGACCCGCCGGGGGGGCGGATCCTGCGGGACGCCGCGGGCGAGCCGAGCGGGATCCTGCTCGAGGACCCGGCCCTGGACCTGGTCACGCCCCTGATCCCGGCCCCCGACCTGGCGACCAAAGAGCGGGCGGTGGCGCGGGTGCTCCGCGACGCGGTCGCGCTCGGGATCACCTGGCTCCAGGACGACCCCAGCTACGACGACCGCTTGGCGCCGGGGGAGCTCTACGCGGCCCTGCACGAGTCGGGCCAGCTGGTGGCGCGGGTCTCGGTGTGGCAGCGCCTGGGGCGCGACCTGGACGAGCTGCGCGCCGAGCGGGCTTGGCTGGCCGAGCGCGTCCCGCCCGAGCGCGCCCGCTACGGCCAGCTCAAGGGCTACCTCGACGGGAGCCTGGGCTCTCGCACGGCGCTGATGCACTGCGACTACAGCGACGCCCCCGGCACGCGCGGGGTCGACCTCGACGAGGCGGGCGAGCTGGCGGAGCGCGTCCGCGCCGCGCACGCCGCGGGCTTTCAGGTCGGGCTGCACGCGATCGGCGACCTGGCCGTGACCCGCGCGATCGAGCACTTCGCGGCGGCCGGCCCGCTGGAGGAGGTCCGCGCGCGCCGGCACCGGGTCGAGCACGCCCAGCACTTCCGGCTGGAGGACGTCGAGCGCCTGGTCGAGGTCGGCGCGGTGGCCTCGGTCCAGCCGATCCACCTCGCGAGTGACGTGCTGGTGTGCGCCGAGCGGCTGGGCCCCGAGCGCTGCCGCGGCGCCTTCCCCTGGCGCGAGCTGCTCGACGCCGGCGCCTGGGTCGCCTTCGGGACCGACTTCCCGATCGAGCCCCTCGGGCCGCTGGCGGGGATCTACACCGCGCTGACCCGCCAGGCGCCGCCCTCGCGCGGCGTCGAGCGCGAGCCCTTCGTGGGGGGGCTGCTGAGCCTGGAGGAGTGCCTGCGGGCCTACACCCTGGGCGCGGCGGAGGCGGCTGGACTCGAGGCGGAGTTCGGTCACCTCGAGGTCGGAGCCCACGCCGACGTGGCCGTGTTCTCGCGCGACCTGCGCGGCCTGACGCCGGACGAGCTGGTCGCGGCCCGCTGTGAGCTGACGCTGCGCGGGGGCGAGGTCGTGTTCGA
Organism: uncultured bacterium; assembly: GCA_937911525.1. Classification (GTDB taxonomy): domain Bacteria; phylum Planctomycetota; class J058; order J058; family J058; genus NORP233. Next base: position 1,729 of record CALDQK010000085.1, on the reverse strand, counting down.
GCGAGAGGGGCGCGCGTGAGCGAGCGACGGGAGCTGCGCTACAGCGGCGGCGGATCGGACAAGTTCTGGACGATCGAGCTCGAGGGCGCGAGCCACTCGGTCCACTTCGGGCGCGTCGGCACCAATGGCCAGCGCAAGAGCAAGGACTTCGACTCCGAGGAGGAGGCGCGCGCGAGCTTCGCGCAGCTGATCGCGCAGAAGCTGAAGAAGGGCTACGCCGAGGCGGGCGGCTCCGCTCCCGCCCCGGCGCCGAGCGCGCCTGCTTCGAGCGCGGTGAAGTCGGCCGCTGCCAAGAAGAAGGTGACCACCAAGAAGGCGACCAAGCAGAAGGCGAGCAAGCGCCTGGTGGAGGGGATCGATCTGCCGAAGGAGGCGGCCTTCCTCGCCCTGTGGCGGGACCCCGAGCCCCTCCCGCGCGGCAAGGCCAAGGCCTTCGACCGGGACAAGCTGCTCGGGCGCCTGCGCAAGTGGGGCAGCAATACCTTCCTGACCTCGGACAGCGCCTGGGCCAAGCGCCTGCCCAGCGCCATGTCCCGCGGGGAGGCCAGCCTCTATCTGCGCGCGCTCCACATGATCCAGACGGGTGGCTACCAGGTGAACGCCGAGGTCGCCGCCGACCGGCTCGAGGCCCTCGACGAGTGGGACCTGGACCTCGACGAGATCCTCGCCATGTGGCCCGCCGAGACGCACCAGCACGCCTACTGGCCCGACCCCGGTCGCGCGACGCCGGTCCTGCGCGTGATGTCCCAGCTCCTGGACGCCGAGCAGCTCTTCGACTGGATCCGCGCCCGCCTGGAGACGGTCGGCCACTGGGACGGCAGCCCCCAGGTCACGGTCGGGATCGTCCAGCTCCTGGTCGCCTACGCGACCGGGGTCCTGCCCTACCTCAGCCGCGAGGAGCGCCGCGCGCTCCTCGCCAAGCTGGAGCCCCTCGAGCTGCCGGACGGGGCGACCATGGTCCTCAACCGGCACGGAGGCGTGGTCCCCTGGGGTCGCTTCTGCTTCGCGGCCCTGCTCGGCCACGTCGAGGCCACCCGCGCCCTCGTGGCCCTGTGGTCCGACCGGGCGCTCGACCCCAGCACGCCCGACGCGGCCAGCGCGGGGAGCGTGTTCGTGGGCGGCGTGGGCGGGGCGGCCGCGTCGCTGGAGGTCGCCGAGCGGCTGGACTTCTACCCCGAGAGCGAGCACGCGATGCGCGCCTGGCTGGCGAACACCGGCCTGGACGGCCTAGAGCGCGCCCGGGAGGCCGTCCTGCGCACGGGCTACCCCGGCGACCTGATGCGCGCCCTGCTCGACGTGGAGTCACCCCGCTTCGTGCCTCACCTGCTGGCGATCCGTGAGGCCAAGTCCGGCCTCGCCAAGGGCGTGGCTCGCTGGGCCAAGAAGCGCCCCCGCGCCTGGGCGGAGGGCCTGCTGCGGGCGCTGGCGGGCGAGCAGGCGGCCGCCGCGCGCGAGGAGCTGATCGACCTGGCTCGCGCGCAGCCCGAGGTCCTGAGCGAGCTCCTCGCCGACGAGTCCCTCGACCCCGGCCTGCGCGCTCAGGGCCAGGCGATCCTGAGCGGCAACGCGGAGCAGGCCGAGATCTCGAGCGACCTGCCCGAGGCGCTCGCCGACGCCTTCGCCGCGGTCCAGGGACTCGGCAAGGCCAAGGCCGCCGCCGGCGCACCCTGGCTGCGCGCGCGCACGCTGGCCCCGCTCGCGGTCGCGGGCGAGGAGCTGAGCGAGGCCG
>CALDQK010000084.1 GCA_937911525.1 uncultured bacterium | reverse complement strand
CCGTCTTGGGATCCTCCGTCTTGGGATCCTCCGTCTTGGGCGCCTCCGTCTTGGGCGCCTCCGTCTTGGGCGCCTCCGTCTTGGGATCCTCCGTCTTGGGATCCTCCGTCTTGGGATCCTCCGTCTTGGGCGCCTCCGTCTTGGGGCTCGCCTCCGTCTTCGGAGCCTCCGTCTTCGGACCCTCCGTCTTCGGACCCTCCGTCTTCGGATCTTCCGTCGAGGTCGCCACGTCGGGATCGGGCTTCTGCCCGTCGATCATGACCTTGACCCCGTAGGCCCCGCCGACGAGCGCCCCGACCAGGAGCACGAAGCAGCCGAAGAGCACGACCTTGCCGCCGCCGCTCCCGCCCCCCATGGCGGTCAGGGTCCGCTCGGCCGCGTCGCGCACCGAGCGCATCAGCGTCCCGCCACCCGAGGACTGGCGGGCCTGCTCGAGGTCGGCCTTCAGCTGGCCGATGTCGTCGTAGCGGTCCTCGGGGTTGGCGTCGAGGCACTTGGTGACGATCTCGTCCAGCTTGCGCGGCAGCTGCGGGTTGAGCTGGGTGGGCATCTTGAAGCGGCCCATCGGCAGCTTGCCCGTGAACATCTCGTAGATCATCACGCCGACCGAGTAGATATCGGCGCGGTGGTCGACGCTGGCGGCGTCCGTCTTCTGCTCGGGCGCCATGTAGTTCATGGTGCCCATGCCGACGTTGGTCGCCGTGAGGGTGATCATCTCCTCGGGCTTCTTGGTCAGGCGCGCGATCCCGAAGTCCGCGATCTTGGCCAGCCCGGTCGCCTGCTCGTAGAGCACGTTGCCGGGCTTCATGTCGCGGTGGACGATCCCCTTGCGGTGGGCGTATTCCAGCCCGTCGCACACCTGGCAGGCCACGTCGAAGAGCAGGTCCATGCTCATCTGCTCTTGCTTGAGCAGGTCCTGCAGCGAGGGGCCGTCCACGAACTCCATCGCGAAGTAGTAGAGGCCGCCCTCCTCGCCCTTGTCGATGATCTGGACGATGTTGGTGTGGTTCAGCGCGACCATGGCCTCGGCTTCGCGGTGGAAGCGGCTGACCATGTCGCGGTTGCCCGCCGACTCGGTGGGGAGGGTCTTGATCGCGACCCAGCGGTCCAGCGAGGGCTGATAGCCCTTGTAGACCACGGCCATGCCGCCGCGGCCCAGCTCGTCCTTGATCTGGAACTGGCCTAGCTGCTGCCCGATCAGCGCGTTCGCGTCCCAGCTCAAGGTCTACTTCCCGGCCGGAATCAGCTCGACGACCTGGCCCGTGCTGCGGTCGAAGACGAACACGTGGCCGAAGGAGTCGACGCCGAGGTCGGTCGGCTCTTCGAAGCGGTCGCTCTGCAGCTGCGCCTGGACGCGCCCGTCGGGCGAGATCACGACCAGCTGCTCGTCGCCGGGGTCGGCCACGAAGACCTGGCCGCTGGGCGAGGCCTCCACGTCGCTGATCTCGTCGAACTCGAGGTCGACCGCCTGCGGCTTGCCCCCCTGAGTCCGGTAGAGGAGCTCGCGGTCGTCGTCGCAGGTCCAGTAGATCGGGCGGCTCGACTCGCGCCCGCTGCCCGAGACGGCGCCCGTGATCCCGGTCACGCAGCCGAAGCGCGGGGTCAGCTCGCCGGTGAAGTCGCGCCCGAAGGTGCGCAGCAGGCGCGGCTGCTGGTTGATCAGCGCGAAGTTGCCCTTGGCCTTCTGCTGGAGCACCGAGAGCAGGCTCTTGTCGTTGACCCCGCTCAGGTCGACCACCGCCTCGAGCCCCTTGCTCAGCGCTCCGACCGCGCGGCCCTGCGGGGTGAAGCGGTGCAGCCGCTGCTGCTCGGCGTCGAGCACGAAGGCGTCGCCGCTCGAGCCGAGGGCCACGTCGATCGGCTCCTCGAACTGGCCAGCCTTGGTGCCCTCGCCGCCGAAGCGCGCTCGGATCCAGCCCTCGCGGTCGAAGCGGGTCACCTTGTAGCTGCCGCGGTCGAGGACCGCGAACCCGCCCTGCGGGCCGCCGGCGACCTGCAGACGCGAGCCGAGCTCGACGCCGCCGGTCCGGGCCACGAAGCGACCCTCGGAGTCGAAGCGGACCAGCGAGTTGCCCTCACGGTCGACGACCCACAGCTCGCGCGTGGGGGAGACCCGCACCCGCTTGGGCGCCTCCAGCCGGCTGGGGACGCCGGCGTTGGCGCCGCCCGCCTCGCCGAGCAGCTGGCCGTTGCGCGCGTAGCGGCGCACGAGGCCCTTGCTCTTGGAGAGCACCCAGATCGAGCTGTCGAAGGGGTCGACCGCGATCCCGTTCAGGACCTCCTCGGGCTCGCCGACCGAGATCTCGCTGAAGGCGCGGAAGTCGCGATACATGACGACGACCCGCCGCTCGGCGTCGAGCACGTGGACCACGTCGTCGCGGCCGACCGCGATCGCGACGGGGCGCTTGAGCTCGTTCTTCTCCTCGCCGGGGCTGCCGAAGCTGACCAGGAACTGGGCCCGGGCCGACTTGCCGCGGCTGACCTCGAACATTTGCACGCAGCGCTGGCCGGCGTCGAGCACGTAGAGCTCACCCTTGGGGCCGACGCAGATGTCGACGGGCTCGCTGAAGCGCGCGTTGCCCTCGCCGCCGCCGAGCTGACCGATCACCAGGGGCGGACGCCCAAAGGTCCCCCAGCCCGAGTTGAGGTCATAGCGGAGGACGACGTTGCGGTCGCTGTCGAGGGCGAACACGGCGCCGTAGTCGCCCCGCTCGACGCCCAGCATCGCGACCGCGCTCAGGTAGCGGTCCTCGACCTTGCGCGTGAAGAGCTTGGGGTAGCGCCAGGGGACGGCGAAGCGGATCTGAGTGGTGCTGCCCCAGCCCTGCTTGGGGGTCAGGGTCAACAGCTCGCCGCGGTTGCCGAAGGATACGTCGCCCACGAAGCCGTAGCGCGACTTGCCGTCGTAGCGCCGGCCGGAGGGGAGGAAGCGCGAGGGCAGCCCGCCGCGGACGCCGGCGGAGCGGAGGGTCAGCGTGGTGCGCGCCTCGTTGTCGCCCGAGTCGAGGGCCGAGACCGTCAGGGTGTAGTCGCCGGACTCGGGAGGCGCGGTCCAGGTGTTGCGTGGCAGGAGCGTGCGGGCGTAGCGCAGCCGGCCCCCGGTCGTCGACCAGGTGTAGACGACCCGGTCGCCGGGCTCGTTGCTGACCTTCAGCTCGAGGTCCACGTCCTGACCCCAGGCGACGGGGTTGCGCTTGACGCCGTCGTCGACGAACTCGGGCTTGCGGTTGGGCGCGACCGCGGTCGGGTTGAGCAGGGCGCGCAGCTCCTTGGCCACGAGCTCGACGCCCTCGTCCTTCACGATCAGGCGGGCGAGCGCCGTCGAGGGCTCGACGCTGAACACCTGCACCTGGGCGATCCGCTTCTGCGGGACGACCAGGGGCTCCTTGCCGTTGGTGAGCGGGAGCAGGTAGACCTCGGCCTCGCGGTAGAGGTCGAAGATCTGGCCGACCTTGATCCCCGCCACCGAGCCCTTGTTGAGCTTGGTCGCGGTCGCCGTGACCTCGAGCAGGCGCGCCTCGAGGGGCTCGGCTGCAGACGCGCTGGAGCTCGCCAGGCACACGAGGCTCGCGCTGGCGATCAGGCAAGCGAGCAGAGCTCGGTTCTCAACGCGCACGGACACCTCCCTCGACCAGCAGCTCGCTGATCAGCCAACGCTTGCCCTCGCGGCGCAGGCGCAGCCGGTGATTCGCCGAATAGGAGCGCGGGGGCTGGCCCAGCACGCTCAGCTTGAACTCCCACTGGCAGAGCACGTCGGCGTAAGCGCCTTCGATCCGGACGCTCAGGTCGCGGTGCATGCTCTCCAGGAACTTGCCTTCGACATTGCGGAGCCGCACCAGCGCGTTGCGCTCGGTGCTGTAGGCGGGGCCCTTGGGGTCGAGCACCAGCAGGGCGTCGTCGACCTCGGCTGCAACCAGGGCTTCGTCCAGGGTGTTGACCTGGGTCGTGATCGCCTCCTTGGCCAGCTCCTGCTCGGCCTGGGCGCGGATCTCCTGCGCGACGGTCGCCGAGGGCTCGTCGGCCAGGATCCGATTCGCCGTGCGCAGGGCCAGCTGCCACTTGCCGCTCTTGGCGATCGCCTGCAGGTCCTGCAAGCGCTCCTCGAGCTTGGTCGCGGCCGCGATTCGGGCCTCGACCTCCTCCATCCGCTGGCGCGCCTCCACGTCCTTGGGGCCGTACTTGCTCAGGTAGAGGTCCAGGTTGCCGCGCAGCTCGAAGAGCGGGGTGTCGTCCAGCGAGCCCATGGCGCGCTTACGCAGGTCGGCCGCCGTCTCGAGCTCCTTGCCCAGGACCGCGCGCTGCGGGTGGCGGGGGTCGATCTTGCCGAGCTTGGTCAGGTCGGCCTCGACCTCGTCGTGGGCCCCGCGCGCGAGCGAAGCCCGCGCCTGCCCGACCAGGTCGTCGCCGCGGTTGATCTCGGTCTGGCAGCGCTGGATCAGCGCCTCCCAGCCCTCGGGCTTGTCGCCGGGGACCTCCTGCAGCGCCTCCTTGGCCTCGCGCCAGCGCTGCTCGTCCACGAAGCGCTGGGCCTTGCCGAAGAGCTCGCGGAGCCGCTCCTGCGCCTTGACCAGTTCCTGCTCGCGCTGCTCGACCTGGGCCGAGAGGGCCGAGACGGTCGGGTTGACCCCGCCCTCCGCGCCGCGCTCGGGGCGGAAGTTGGGGTCGAGGTCCATGGCCTTGCGCAGCTCCGCGCGCGCGTCGGCCAGCCGGTCCTCCTGCAGCGCGGCGCGGGCCGCCTTGTAGGACTGGATCAGGGTCGGAGTCGGGACCCAGCTCAGCTCCATGCCAGCGACGTCTCGCCCCTGGTGCTGGAGCACCCCCAGACCCGCGTCGTCGGGGTCGCGCTCGAGCTTGACGTCCGAGACCTGGATCGGGGCGTAGCCGCGCCGCTTGTAGGTGATCGTGTAGTCACCCAGGGCGTAGCTGCCCGTGCTGTTGGGCTTGAGCGAGATCGGGTCGTGCTCCAGCGGCTTGAGCTCGATCTCGACGCCCTCGGGCCAGGGCTCATAGGTGAAGCTGACCTGGTTGCCGTCCACGTTGGGCGTGACCGCGACCCGGGTCTCGACCGAGGTCGTGCCGCCCCCGCTCGGCTGCGGGGTCGGGCTCGCCCCTGGGGTCGCGCTCGGCTTCAGCACGCCGAGCTGGGCCAGCAGGTCGCGGGTCGTCTCGTTCTGGAAGGTCCACGCGTAGCCCCCGCCGGCCAGGGCCAGGAAGAGCAGCAGGAGCAGCACCAGCGGCGCCTTGCTCTTGCTGGGCGGCGGCGGCGGCGGAGTCCGGCGCTTGGCCGGGGCCTTCTGCTCGCGAACCGCCGTCTGCTGGTGAGCCTCCTCGCGCTCCCGCCGCTCGAGCGCCTCGGCGGCCTCGTGGTCGAGGGTCTCGTCTTCGTCGAGGGCGCTGTTGGGGTCGATCGTCGGGATGTCGTCGTCGTCGAGGCCGGTGGCGCGGGTGACCGGCTCGGTGACGGCGTTGCGGCGCGAGCTGGCCGAGGCGGGCGTCGAGGGCTTGCGTCGACCCGGCGCGGCGTAGCCGCTGCTCGAGCTGAGCCGCTTGGCGCTGCGGCTCTCCACCCGCGCGGGGTCCAGGTAACCCGACCCCGGGCGGCGCTCGGCGCGCTCGTCCACGTAGAGGTCGTAGTTGTCCATGAACTCGGCGAGGTCGTCGAGGAACTCCTGCGCCGTGTGGTAGCGGTCCTCGGGGTCCTTCTCGAGCAGCTTGAGCGTGATCTCGATCAGGAAGGGCGGGACCTCGGGGCGCAGCTCGGCGATGGCGGGCGGCGGCTCGTAGACGTGCTTGAAGATCAGGCCCGCCGGCGTATCGGCCTTGAAGGGGAGCATGCCCGTCAACAGCTCGTAGAGGACGATTCCCAGGCTGTAGAGGTCGCTGCGCCCGTCGAGGGGGTCACCGCGCCCTTGCTCGGGCGAGAGGTAGTTGGGCGTGCCCATGATCAGGCCCGCGTTGGTGAGGTTCTTGGCCTCTTCACCGCCCGAGGTCGCCTTGGCGAGGCCGAAGTCCATCACCTTCACGATCCCGTTGCGGTCGATCATGATGTTGCTGGGCTTGATGTCGCGGTGGATCAGGCCCTTCTGGTGGGCGACCGAGAGGGCCATGCCGACGCCGGTCAGGACGTCGACGATCTCGTGCCACTCGAGGAAGCGCTCGCGCCGGATCCGCTGCTGGAGGTCCTCGCCCTCCACGTATTCCATGGCGAAGTAGGGCGTCCCCTCGTCGATCCCGTAGGCGTAGATCTGGATCACGTTGGGGTGCACCAGCGAGGCGGCGGCCTTGGCCTCTCGCTGGAAGCGCTCGATGAAGTTCTCCTGGGTCGCGAGCTGACGCGGCAGGACCTTGACGGCCACCGTGTCCGGCGCCCCCGCCCGCGCGGGCGCGGCTGAGGTAGGATACTCGTACAACCGGTTGTGACGCTGCGCCGCCGCTGCGCTGCCATGAGTATGCTGCTCCGGAGCCGCTGGCCGCCTGTCAGCCTGCAGGCCTGCATAGACTGACTGCTCCGGGAGCAGAAACCTGCTGGCAGGCAGGTTCTGACT
>CALDQK010000083.1 GCA_937911525.1 uncultured bacterium | reverse complement strand
CAACCCCGAGACGGCCAAGCACGCGGCCGAGGCCGGCGCCAACGTGATCGTGGCCGGCAGCGCCGTGTTCAAGGCGCCCGACTCGACGGCCGCGATCCGGGCCCTGCGTGAGGGAGCCGCGGGCGCGCGCGCCTCGTGAGCGCGCTGCTCCCCGCGCTCGAGATCGATCCCCCGGGCGAGATCACGGGCAGCGTGATCTGGCTGCACGGGCTCGGCGCCGACGGCCACGACTTCGAGCCCCTCGTGCCGCTCTTGCCCCTGGCGCAGCTCGGGGTGCGGGTGGTGTTGCCCCACGCGCCCTCGCTGCCCGTCACGATCAACGGCGGCTTCGTGATGCCCGCCTGGTACGACATTCGGGACGGCGACCTCGTGGACCGCCACGACGAGGCGGGGATCCGCGCCAGCGCCGCGCAGGTCGAGGCCTGGCTGGCGCACGAAAAGACGCTCGTTCCGGCCGAGCGGATCGCGCTGGTCGGCTTCAGCCAGGGCGGCGCCATGGCCCTGCACACCGGGCTGCGTCACGCCGAGCGGCTGGCGGGGATCGCGGCGCTGTCCTGCTACCTGCTCCTCGAGGAGACGGTGGAGGAGGAGCGGAGCGAGGCCAACGCCCAGACGCCGATCTTCCAGGCCCACGGAGCGCTCGACGCGGTGGTCGACCCCGCCCGCGGCGAGGCCGCGCGCGACCGGCTGGTCGAGCTGGGCTACCCCCACGAGTGGCACACCTACCCCATGGGGCACCAGGTCTGCGAGCCCGAGATCGTCGACCTCGCGCGCTGGTTCCTGGCGCGCTTCCAGTGACCAAGGACGAGAGCTTCGACTGGGTCGAGCGCGAGTGCGGCGCGTGCCAGGCTTGCTGCCAGGTGATGGGGATCCACGAGCTCGGCAAGCCCGAGCAGCAGCGCTGCCCGCACCAGTGCAAGAAGGGCTGCGGGATCTACGAGGAGCGCCCCGGCAGCTGCCAGGCCTACCGCTGCCGCTGGCTGCACGGCGATCCGAACCTGGTCCAGCGCGACCGGCCCGATCGGCTGGGGGTGATCTTCGACAACCACAGCGCGCTCCAGGGCGAGCTCCAGGGGCTGAAATACATCGTCGCGCGCGAGGTGCGCCCGGGGGCCTTCAAGGGCAAGCGAGCCGCCCGCTGGATGCGCGCGCTGGAGGAGGATCGGATCCTGGTGTGGGTCAACTTCGCCGGCGACAACAAGGTCACGGGTCCGGTCGAGCTGCTGAAGGAGCTCGATAAGCGGCAGGCCGCCGCTGAAGCCGAGGCAGAGGACTCGGCCCCCGAGTGAGCCCGCCGCAGGAGTTCGACGTGGTCGTGGTCGGCGCCGGGACGGCGGGCGCCAACGCCGCGCTGCAGCTGGCGCGCCAGGGGCGCCGGGTGGCGCTGCTCGACGTGCGCCCCTTCTCGGCGGCGGGCGCGCGCTGGGTCAACGGCGTGCCCCTCTGGCAGTACGAGCGCGCCGGCCTCGAGCTGCCGACCTCGCCCGAGACCCGCGGCCCCGCGCGCCCGGTGCTCTTGACCCCCGACGGCAAGCGGCGCCTGACCCTGGGCGAGCTGCCGGTGGCCAAGGCCGACATGCGCCACCTCGTGGCGCGCTTGCATCGCCTGGCCGCGGAGGCCGGCGTCGAGGCCTTCGAGCGGACGCGCCTGCGCGAGGTGGTGCTCGAGGGCGAGCGCCCGGTCGCGATCCGCGCCACGCGTCACAGCAGCGGCCGCAGCGGCGGGCAGGAGGAGACCCTCGAGCTGCGGGCCAAGCTCTTCGTCGACGGCTCGGGGCTGGGGGCCGCCCTGCGCTCGCAGGTGCCGGCCCTGGCGAGCGACACGCCGACGCCCGGGCCCGAGGACCTGTGCGTGGCGCGCCAGGAGGTGCGCGAGATCGAGCTCGAGGGCGCGCGGGCCTACCTGGAGGAGCACGGGATCGGCAACGACCAGTCGCTGACCTTCCTGGGTGTGGCCGGCGGCTTCTCGACGCTCCTGGTCAACGTGGACCTCGAGGCGGGGGAGGTCGAGCTGTTGGGCGGGAGCCTGGTCGCGGACCCGACCCCCTGCGGCAAGGGCGTGATCGAGGGCTTCCGCGCCCAGCACCCCTGGGTCGGCGCGCGCAAGTTCGGCGGCCAGGGCAAGATCCCGATCCGCCGCCCCTACGACCGCTTCGCGGCCGAGGGGATCGCGCTGGTCGGCAACGCGGCCTGCCAGGTGTTCCCCGCCCACGGGAGCGGAATCGGCGCCGGCATGATGGGCGCGCGGATCCTGGCCGAGGCCGTCGAGGGCCGCGAGGACCCGGGCAGCCAGGAAGCGCTCTGGGCCTACCAGGCGCGGCTGATGCGCGAGCTGGGCGGCCTGCTGACGGCCTTCGACGTGTTCCGGCGCATGTCGCAGGAGCTCAGCAACGAGCAGATCGGGCGCATGATCGACACGGGGCTGATGACCCCGCACGGCGCCACGGCGGGCCTGCTCCAGCACATGCCCCAGCCGGGGGTCATGGAGAGCCTGCGGATGCTCCGCGGCGCGCTCCAGGCGCCGCGCCTCGCGAGCAGCATGATCCCATCGGTGGCGCGCATGCAGCGAGTCAAGCGGGCCTACGCCCGCTACCCCGAGCGCCCCAGCCGCGAGGAGCTGCGCCGCTGGGCCCAGCGCGCCGCCAAGGCCCACGGCGGGCGCGCGGACCTGCAGTAGGCGTCCTCAGCCCCTGAAGGCCGCGAGCACTCGCTCGCGGGTCCTCGCCTCGAGGGGCTGCTCCCAGGCGTTGTCGGGCGTGGTCCCGCTGAACTCGCAGGCTGCGCGGGCCAGCTCGGCGCGACGCGCCCACTGGGCAGGGTCGAGCTCGAGGTCTTCCTCGATCAGGCTCTCGAGGACCGCCTGGCGCGCGGCGAGGAACTCGCTGTCCGCGTCCCCTTCCCGGATCGCCTGAACGTAGTCGAAGCACTCCGCGGCCAGGTCGCAGGCCTCTTCGTAGGACTCGGGGCTGGGGTGGTCCGCCCAAGCCAGGAAGGCCGCCAGACAGTCCTCGACGGGCTCGATCGCGTAGTGCTCGCCGTAGGGATGCCCCGCGAGGCCCTCGACGAGAGCGCTCAGCGCGATCGACCAGGCGCGCACGTCGCGCCGCAGAGCGGATGAGGGGTCGTTCATGGGTCTCCCACGGGTCAACAGGGTTTCGCCTCCGGCTGCGAAGCGCGAGCTTCGTGGCCAGCTCGCGTCGAATTCAAGCACGACCAGGGAGCCTTCGCTACGCGCTAACCCTCGTCAGGAGCGGGCGCCAGGCGCCCGCTGGATCTGCAGGTCCTGTGGGGCGAGCGGGCGCCAGGCGCTCGCTCGGTCCGCGCAGCCTTCGCGGCGAGCGAGCGCCGGCCGCTCGCTCGGGCCTCGAGGGAGCAAGGCCGCGGCGGGTGATCCCCTGGCTCAGCCGAGGAAGCCGACGGACTCGGCCAGCGCGGCGGCGCGCTCGTCTTGCCCGAGCAGCCGAAGGAACTTGATCCGCCACAGGCCGTGGTCGGTGGACTCGGCCAGGGCGAGGCCGGCCGGGGCGGCGCCCGCTTCGCCCAGGCGGGCGGCGAGGTCGTAGACCCGCAGCAGCACGTCCACCTCGCCCGCCTCGCGCGCCCAGGCGCGGGCCAGCTCGAGCTGATCGGCGGCCTCGGGCTCGGCGCCCTGGGCCAGGAGCGCGCGGCCGAGCAGGGTTCGTCCGTGGGCCACGTGGCCGCGCCAGCCCTGGGCCGCGCACTCGGCCAGGTTGCGGCGCAGGTGCGCCTCGGCCTCGGCGGCGCGCCCGCGGGCCAGCCACACCTCGGCCTCCCACAGGCCGCGGCGGGCGGTGGGCTCGCCCTCCTCCAGCTCGCGCACGGCCTCGAAGGCCGCGTCGCAGGCGATCAGGTCGCCCTGATCGTGGGCGATCCGCCCCAGCAAGGCCTGGGTGCGCAGGAGGTGGAAGTCGGACTCGATCCGCTCGGCGGCGGCGAGGGCCTCCTCGACCCGGGCGCGCGCGCGGGGGAGGTCGCCCGCGCGCCAGGCGGCGTGGGCGCGGGCGCGCCGGCTGAGGGCGAACCCGAAGGCGCGGGCCCACTCGTCCTCGCCGGCCGCGGCCGCCTCGTGCGCCAAGTAGCAGCGCTCGGCCAGGGCGAGGTCTCCGCGGGCCGCGGCGAAGTAGCCCCAGTCGTAGGCGGCGGCCGAGCGAGCGTCCGGGGGCAGGTCGAGGTCCTCGGGCTCGCCCGTGGGCGAGAGCGCGCGCAGCAGTCGCTCGCCGCGGTCGAGGGCGCCGAGGTCCAGGGCGAGGTGCGCCAGGCCGCCCAGGCTCTGCAGGTAGACCCGCCAGGCGGCCTCGGGCTGGCGGGCGTCGACGAGGTGGATCAAGAGCTGCTCGTAGCGGTCGAGCTGAGCGGGCTCGCGCGGGAGCTGGCCGGGGCGGTCGCGCAGGAGCGCCTCCAGGCGGCCCGCCTCGAAGGCGTGCAGGCGCTGGTCCTGCGCGCCGAGCAGGGCGCGGAAGTGCTCGCGCACGAAGGGGTGCGCCTGAGCCAGCGCCCCGCTGCGGAACACGAGCCCCAGCTGCTCGAGGCGGACCAGCGCGCGCTCGCATTCGCCCTGGGTCGCGCCGGCCAGCGCGCCGGCCAGCTCAGGGTCGTCGCTCTCGGCCAGGGCGGCGAGGAGGCTTGGCTCGGCCCCGCGCCCAAAGGCGGCCAGGCGCGCGAGCGCGTCCCGCTCCAGGGGCGTGAGCGCGCCCGCGACCTCGCTCAGGAGGCGGGCCAGGCGTCCGGCGAGCAGGTCCTCGCTGGCGGCCTCAGCCAGCTGCAGCTCGTCGAGGCGGCGCGACTGCGCGCCCAGGAAGGTGGCGGCGTAGGAGCCCGCGACCGCCAGGCTGAGAGCGTGGCCGCCCCAGCGCGCGGCGGCGCGGCGCAGCTCGTCGGGCGAGCCCTCGAGCCCCCAGGCGCGCAGGAGCTCGACGGACTCAGCGGGGCTGAGGGTGCTCAGCTCGACCTCGTCCAGGCCCTGCCCGCGCCAGGCGGCCAGGTCGACCAGGGGGAAGCGGGTCGTGACCAGGGCCCGCGCGCCGCCGAGGCCCGCCGCCAGCGCGCGCAGCAGGCGGC
>CALDQK010000082.1 GCA_937911525.1 uncultured bacterium | reverse complement strand
CCCCCGGTCCCGTCGCGCGGACCCGCCGCTTGGCGCCGATCAGGGGCCCGAGGTGGCTGCGCTCTCCGCGCAGGTCGAGGCTCAGGTCGAGCCGAGCGCGCGGCGGCTCCCCGGGGCGGGGCGGCACCCGCCCCGCCGGAGCGAGGGGTCCCCGCCAGACGACCCAGACCAGGGCCAGGGGCAGGAGCACCGTCGAGAGCGCCGGCAGGAAGCTGACCAGCAGGATCAACAGCTCGCTCAGGTCCAGCCCGCCGCGCTGCGCGGAGTGGGCGTAGCTGAGCCACATCCCGCCCCCGCAGAAGCCGAGCAGCCCGGTGGGGGTCAGGCTGAGGAAGGCGATCGCGCGCCATACTCCGCGCGCGGGGACCTCGTCGCGGGCCACGCTCAGCGGGAGCTGACCGGCGCAGCTCGCGCAGCCGCCCCCCTCGCTCCAGCAGTCGTCGTGGTGGCGCGCGAGGCAGACGGCGCACACGCGCCCGTAGTCGTCGAAGGCGTCGTGGCAGTAAGGGCAGCGGGTCATGGGGCACCTCCTCTCGGTGCCCAGCCCTGTGCAACCCGCGGACCGCCGTGCGGGAAAGGACTTAGCGCGAGCTGGTGGCAACCTGCCAGCTCGCGCGGTGGCAGGCTGCAACTGGCTGTCGCTGACACAGAGACCGCCCGGACAGAGCCTCTTCAACGCAAAGGCGCCAAGACGCAAAGGCGCAAAGAGGGCCAGGTGTGTGCGACAGCGGAAGCCGGAGGCGCGCTCTGTTCGCGCGGCGAGCCGCTCGGGGGCCTCACCACCCAGCGATCTGCGAGCGTCGCTCCTTGCGCCTCTGCGCCTTGGCGTCTTTGCGTTGAATCAGTCTTGCGAGGGCGCCAGAGATCTCTGCGACAGCCCTCGCTGAGCCCTCCCTCTACTCGCCCTCCCAGCGCTTGAGCTTGCGGTAGAGCGTCGAGACGTCGATCTCCAGCAAGGCCGCCGCCTGCTTCCGGTCGCCGCCGACGCGGGTCAGGATGCGCTGGATGTGAATCCGCTCCAGCTCCGCCAGGGCGTCGGGGAGCTCTTCGCCGGCTGCTACCGCGCGCGCGGGCGCCTCGGCCAGCCGGCGGCCGAGGTCGGCGACCTCGAGCGTCTCGCCGCCGACGGTCACCGCCCGCTCGATCGCGTTCTGGAGCTCGCGCACGTTGCCGGGCCAGGCGTAGCTCTGCAGCCGCTCCACGAAGGCCGGGGACATGCGTCGCTCGGCCTCGCCGCGCTCGGCGGCGAGCTTGCTCAGGAAGTGGCGCGCGAGCAGGGGCGCGTCGCCCGGGCGCTCGCGCAGGGGCGGGACCTCGAGCTCGATCACGGCCAGGCGATAGAAGAGGTCCTCGCGGAAGCGGCCCTCCTGGCTGGCTGTGAAGAGGTCCTGGTGCGTCGCGGCCAGGATCCGCACGTCGACCGGGATCGCCTGGGTCCCGCCCACCGGGCGCACCTCGCGGGCCTCGAGCACGCGCAGCAGCTTGGCCTGGACCGCCGGGACCATTTCGCCGATCTCGTCCAGGAAGAGCGTCCCGCCGTCGGCGGCGCGGAACAGGCCCTGGCTGCGCTTGACCGCCCCCGTGAACGCGCCCTGCTCGTGGCCGAAGAGCTCGCTCTCGAGCAGGCCCTCGGGGAGGGCGGCGCAGTTGACGCTCAGGAAGGGGCGCGCGGCGCGGGCCGAGCCGAAGTGCAGGGCGCGCGCCACGAGCTCCTTGCCGGTGCCGGTCTCGCCGCGGATCAGGACCGAGGCCGAGGTCGGGGCGACCTTCTCGATCAGGCGGAACACCCCCTCGAGACCGGGGCTGCGCCCGACCATCGCCTCCTGCCCGTAGGTCTGACGGACGGCCTGGCGGAGGTGGCTGTTCTCGGCGCTGAGCCGGCGCTGGCGGACGGCGTTCTCGAGGGTCCGCACCAGCTGGTCGTTGCGGAAGGGCTTGGTCAGGTAGTCGAAGGCGCCCTTACGGAGGGCGGCCACGGCGCTGTCGACCGAGGAGTAGGCCGTGACGAACACGACCGGCAGCTCGGGGTCGAGGGCGCGCACGCGCTCGATCAGCTCCAGGCCGTCCATGCGCGGCATGTTGATATCGGCCAGGAGGGCGTCGGGCGGGTGCCCCGCCTCGAGCTCGGCTTCGAAGCGCTCGAGGGCCTCGGCCCCGTCCTCGCAGGCCAGGACCTGAAAGCCGGCGTCGCCGAGCAGCCCGCTGACGATCCCGCGCAGGGCGGCGTCGTCTTCGGCGAGGAGCAGACGGGGAGCAGAGCGCTGCGGCTCCTCGGGCGGGGGCAGCTCCTGGGGCTGGCGCTTGGGGCTCACGCGGTCTCCTGCGGCGCGCGCGGGAGCTCGACCCGGGCCTCGGTGCCCCGGCTCGCGCCCGCTCGCTCGCTCTCGAAGCTGAGCTTTCCGCCGTGCGCGCGCAAGAGGTCGCGCACCACGGCCAGGCCGAGCCCCGTGCCGGCGCCCGCCGGCTTGGTGGTGAAGAAGGGCTCGCTCAAGCGCTCGCGGTGCTCGGGCGCGATCCCGCAGCCGCTGTCGCGGACGACCAGCCGAAGCGCGCCCTCGGCGTCGGCCTCGGTCGCGACCTCGATCCGCTGCGGCGCGCTGGGGTCCTCGGCGCGGCGGGCCTCGATCGCGTCGCGGGCGTTGAGCAGCAGGTTCAGCACCACCTGCTGGAGCTGGTCCGGGTCGCCGAGGGCGGCGGGCAGCGCCGGGTCGAGGGCGCGCTCGAGCTCGAGCTGGCGAAAGCCCTTGTCGTAGCGGAGCAGGCGCAGGGCGGACTCGACGACCTGGTTCAGCGAGCAGGGCGCCCGCACGGGCTCGCCGGGGGGGCGGGCGAAGTCGAGCAGGTCGCGCAGGGCGCGCGAGATCCGCTCCATGTGCCCCAGCGCGTCGTCGAGGAGCTCTCGGGCGCGCGCGTCCTCGACCCGCCCCTGGGCGCTCTGGACCAGGGAGCTGATCGCGGCCAAGGGGTTGTTCACCTCGTGAGCCACGCCAGCCGCCAGCGTGCCCGCGACGGCCAGCCGCTCGCTGTGAGCCAGTGAGCTGGCGGTCTCGCGCTGGCTCTCGAGCTCGTGCTCGAGGCGGGCCACCATGTCGTTGAAGGACTCGACCAGGAGCGCGACCTCGTCGCGGGCCCCGCCGGGCAGCCGCGCGCGGACGTCGGTCCGCCCGCTGGCGACGGCCAGGGCCGCCTCGCTCAGCTCGCGCAGGGGGCGGGTCAGGATCCGCTGCGCGAGCAGGATCAAGAGCATCGCCGGCAGCGAGCCCGCCACGAGCGCGTAGACCCAGGCTCGCTGCCAGTCCTCCTCGCGCAGGCTGCCGCCGAGCTGGAGCTGGACCAGGCCCAGCACGACCAGGAGGGTCAGCCCCCACATGCCGGCCACGGCCAGCGAGAGCTTGGCGGTCACGGGGAACACGCCCTGCTCGTCGATGGCGCTCTCGGGGCTGAGGAAGCGGAGCCGGAGCAGGGCGTAGGCGTGGATCAGGGCCCCGAGCAAGATCCCCACGCTGGCGTAGGGCAGGAGCGCGAACACCCCCAGCAGCGGCAGCACCACGATCGCGGCCGAGGTCAGGGCGCCGGTCACCAGGGGCGCGAGCTGCACGACGCGCAGCTGGCGCTCGAAGCGCGAGTCCTGCTCTTCCTCGCGGCGCTGGCGGAC
Organism: uncultured bacterium; assembly: GCA_937911525.1. Taxonomy (GTDB): domain Bacteria; phylum Planctomycetota; class J058; order J058; family J058; genus NORP233. The sequence goes on along the minus strand of CALDQK010000082.1, from coordinate 1,085 downwards.
GATCGCCACCCGGCCGAGGGCGAAGGCGGCGTAGACGTAGCCGCCCACCACGAAGGTCAGGGGCGTGAAGCGGAGCTGGAAGCGCCCCCCGCGGAAGCCGACCTCGCCCACCGGCTCGCCGAACACGACCAGTCCGGCCACCAGCAGGGCCGAGCCGAGCAGCGCGGCCAAGCCCGCGCGGGGGACCGGGTAGGGGCGGGGGAACACCCAGCTGAAGGCCAGGAAGGTCAGCTGGAGCCCCATCGCGATCAGGAACGCGTTGCGAGCCCAGGTCGCGCCGCTCGTCTCGGGGCCAGCGAAGGCCCAGAAGAAGAGGTCGTTGGCGACCCAGAGCGCGGCGAACCAGCTGAAGGCCGCGAAGGTCTGGTTCTCCCGCCGGCCCGGGGCCAGGGCCATGACCCAGAACCCGAGCCCGAGCACGGTCAGCAGGGTCAAGGTCAAGACGGGGAGGAGCATCAGCGGAGTATCGCAACGCAAGGCGACGACCACCCGCAACCTCCGCCCCAGCGTGCGGCCAGTGGCAGCTTGCCAGCGCGCGCCGCCTGCTCCGTGGCGATCTGCAAGTGGGCCGACGCAGGCTCTGCACTTGGGCCTCGGCCTCGGCCTTGCAATGGGTCGCACAGAACCGCGAGCCAAAGGAGGCCCCATGATTCCCGTGATCACCTACCTCGTCTATATCGCTATCAGCCTGGCCCTGACCGTGTGGGTGGCCCGCACCCTGCACAAGAACGGGCGCGTGTTCCTCGTCGACGTGTTCAAGGGGGACGAGGCCCTGGCGGACTCGGTCAATCACCTGCTCGTGGTCGGCTTCTACCTGATCAACCTCGGCTACGTGGCCCTGGCCCTCAAGCTCGGCTACTCGGTCGTGAGCGCGCAGCAGGCGATCGAGGCGCTCAGCTCCAAGGTCGGCGCGGTGTCGCTGGTCCTGGGCGGCATGCACTTCTTCAACCTCTACGTGTTCACCCGCCTGCGCCGGCGGGCCCGGATCGACGACGCCCCGCCCCCGGTCCGCGCTCGCGAGTGGACCACCCCCCGCCAGCCCTACCGGGAGGACCCGTGCGCGGCCTGACGGTCCTCTACGACCG
>CALDQK010000081.1 GCA_937911525.1 uncultured bacterium | reverse complement strand
GGACGAGGCCACCGCCGAGAAGCGGCGGGTCGTGGCGGAGCTGGACGAACGGATCGAGCGGAGCGCTGCCGAAGAGCAGCGGCTCGAGGCAGAGCTGGAGCAGGTGCGGCGACTGCGTGAGCGGTGCGCGGCCCTCCAAGGGCTCCAGGCGCTCGGGACGCTTAGCGCGGAGCGAGCGGCGGCCTTGCGGGAGCAGCCCGAAACGCTGGGTGAGCTGGCCTGGGCCTTCTTCGGAGGGACGCAGTGAACGCGCTGAGAAGCGGCCCCGCCGAGCCAAGCTCGGCGGGGCCGGACCAGCCCAAGGGTGATGGGGAAGTAGAGGGCTGGCCGCGAACGAGGGTAACCAACGAAGGGCCCCGCCAAGGGGGCTTGGCGGGGCCAGGCCGACCCGGTCCAGCAACGGTCTTGGGTCGGCTACGCAGCACTCTAGGCGAGCCGTCTCCCAGCACCACCCCTTCCACAGAGTGGACTTGCTCTGGAATTGGGAAGGACGCTACGGTCGGCGCCTTGAACGAAATCGGCCCCGCCAGGTGGTTGCAACACCTGAGGGGGCCTCACCACCCGGAACCGTTGGAGGGTCCCGCATGGCTGCCACGCACCCTACTTGATTGCAGTGCGCTCCTCGCCGCGCTGAGGCCCGCCCTCGCGCTGCCGCCTGAGCCCCAACTCGTCCCCGTCCCCCGCGTCTAGCCGTCCCTTGCGCGGGTGGGCTGCCCGTGTGCGCTGCCTCGCAGCTCGCACGGCGCAGCGCGACCGCGCGCCGTGAGGTGCCTCGTGTCCTGCTGCTCTGAGTTCCCTGTCCCGTCTTCGCGCCCCGCGGCTGGCTCTGAGCCTGCCGAGGGGGCCGACCTCCAGGCCCGCGCCGCCTCCGCCGAGCGAGAGGCTCCGCGAGAGGACCCCACTGTGTACGAGCCACCCACCGTGTCCGTCGAAGTCGACGGACTGACCTACTCCTTGGCGCCCGACGCCAAGAAGTCGGTCGTGAGCGTCCGCCCCACGGACCACCCCGAGAGTCACCCCTTCACGGACCGAGTCGACTTGGTCGACTTCCGCCGCCGGCAGCGGCTGGCCCGCGACGTGGCGGACCTCTTCGCCCGCCAGGCGCGCGAGGTCATGGGCCACCTCGCGCTCCTGCTCGACGCCTACGAGCGCGAGGCCCGCTCCGAGCCCGAGGCGGTCGTGCTCAGCCCCGAGCGGCGCAAAGCCGCGCTGGCCCTGCTCCGCAAGCCCAACCTCCTCGATCGTGCCGCGAAGGCCATGACCGCCCTTGGGCATGTGGGCGAGGAGCAGAACAAGCGGCTCGGGTATCTGATTGCTGTCTCGCGCCTGCTGCCGCGTCCGCTGTCGGCGATCCTGCGCGCGCCTTCGGGGTGCGGGAAGTCGCAGCTCTTGGAGTCGCTGGAGGCGCTGACGCCGCAGGAGAGCGTGACCTTCCTCTCGCGCCTCACGCGCCAGGCGCTGTTCTACGCGGGCGCCAACAGCCTCAAGCACAAGCTGGTGCTCGTGGACGAGCAGGCGGGGGCCAGCGAGGCGGACTACTCGATCCGCACCTTGCAGTCGAAGGGGTTCTTGACCATGCAGGCTCCCGGCAAGGGGACGGTGCGGGTCGAGGGGCCGATTGCGCTGCTCTCAGGGACCACCTCCGCCGACCTCAACCCCGAGAACCTCTCCCGCTGCCTGGAGCTGGCCCTCGACGACAGCGAGGCGCAGACGCGGCGGATCCAGAAGGCGCAGCGGCGCGCGTGGGCGGGGAAGCGGCGCGCCAAGGTGGACCTCCAGCTGTGGCAGGACGCGCAGCACCTGCTCGAGCCGCTGCTCGTAACCATCCCCTTCGCGGAGCGGCTGACCTTCCCCGCGCGCAACACGCACGACCGGCGCGGAAACCAGAAGCTGCTCGGCCTCGTCGCGGCGCACGCCTTGCTCCACCAGCACCAGCGCAAGCGTGACGTCCACGGGCAGGTGGTGGCCGTCCCGGACGACTACGCGGCGGTCTACGCGCTCTTGCAGCCGGTCCTCGACGAGGGCCTGGACGAGCTGAGCCCTCGCGCGACCAAGGTGTATCGGGTCCTGGCTCGGAGTTCGACTCCTCGGGCGAGACGCGAGCTATCGTCCGAGCTGCGCTGTGGCTACAACACCGTGAAGCGCGCCTTGGTCGAGCTGCTCGACCAAGAGCTGGTGGCCCTCGTCGACGCCGGTCCGCCTGCGACCTACCGAGTGCTCGACCGCAGCGTCCTGGGCGCCTGCGCGGAGCTGCGCGAGCCAGAGGCGTTGCCACCCGCGACATAGACGTCGCAAGGGGTTAGCCCGCCGATTGCCAGGCGTTGCCACCCCGTTGCCACCCCCTATCTGCCTGCGTCGTCGGCGCTTGCGGCGGATCAGGCGCAGAGGTGGCAACGCAAGAGACCCAACCACTTTCGACCCCTGAATTCGCCGGAGAGCCGGCGAAAGGAGCTATCGCTGTGTCCCAACGTCGCCCCAAGAAGACCCTCGCGTGGAAGCCGGCCCGCGAGCTGTTCGAGACCCACCTGCGCGCCAAGCGCTCCTCGCCGCTGACCGTGAAGGCCTACCTCCGGGCCGTGCAGTTGCTGGAGGAGCGCTGGACGCGCCCCGCCGCCGTGACCCTCGCGGGTCTGCGCGAGCTGCTGGTCGGCTTGCTGACGGGCAAGGAGAGCCGCTCAGGCAAGCCGCTGTCCTCCAGCTCGGTGGGCAAGAGCGTGGCGGGCTGGCGGAGCTTCTACCGCCTACTGGCCGACGAGGGCCACGTCGAGTTGGACCCGACCTCGCGCCTGGAGTCCCCCAAGAACCCCAAGCGCCCTCCCGGCCAGGCGCTGACCGTCAAGGAGGTGCAGCGGCTGCTCAACGCCGCGGACGTGCCGGGGAAAGCCACCGCCCTGCGCGACCGAGCCGTGACCGAGGTGCTCTACGCAACCGGGGTCCGCCGCGCGGAGCTGTGCGCCTTGGACCTGACCGACCTCGACCACGACGAGCGCGAGCTGACAGTACGCGAGGGCAAGGGCGGGAAGGGGCGGGTCGTGCCGCTGACCCGCAGCGCCTACCACCAGCTCCAGCGCTACCTCGAGGAGGGCCGACCGGGACTGGCAGACCCGCCCGTGGACAAGCGCGGGCGACGTCAGACGGAGGGGCGCCCCAAGGACCAGCACGCGCTCTTCCTGACGCGCTTCGGCTCGCGGATCGACCCGCAGACCGTGCGCCGGATCCTGATCGCGCTACGCGAGCGAGCGGGGATCAAGAAGGAGGTCACGCCCCACACGCTTCGCCGGACCTTTGCGACCCACCTGCTCAAGCAGGGCGCGAGCGTGCGCCACATTCAAGTGCTGCTCGGGCACTCCTGCCTCAGCACGACCGCGCAGTACCTACGGCTGGACGCGAAGGATCTGCGCCGGGAGATCCTGCTGCGCCACCCGCGGGAGCGCTTCCAGTGAGCCGGCGCGCCTTGGCGCTGCACAAGGCCAGCCTCGTGAACCTCGCGCCGGAGACGGCGCGAGGGCACGTGCGCGACGTGAAGCGCTTTCTGGAGTGGTGCCCGCGGCGGCTGGATCGGGTGCGACGGCGCAACGTCGAGGCCTACCTCGTGGCCATGGGCGACTCGGGCGTCAGCGCGCGGACGCAGCGCTCCACGCTGCAACGGTTGCGCCGCTTCTTCCGGCTGATGGTTGCCGAGGGTCGGCTGCGGACGGACCCAACCGAAGGGATCACGATCCAGGTCGGCCAACGGGCACCGCGCCGACTGCTCTCACGCGCCGAGGTGGGGAGGCTGCTGGAAGCAGCCAGCCGCTCCTCAAAGCGCGAACCAGTCGCGCTGCGCAACCGGGCGCTCCTTGAGCTGCTCTACGGGCTCGGCTTGCGGCGCAAGGAGCTGGTCGAGATTCGGCTTGGAGACCTTGACCTGAAGCACGGGGTCCTGCTCGTGCGAAGAGCGAAGCGCGGCGAGTCGCGCGTGCTCCCGCTGCACAAGGCGACCCTGGATCACGTGCGGGCCTACTTGGAGAAGGGGCGCCCTGCTCTGCGCTGCGAGAGCGACCGCCTCTTCGTTTCGGTCCACAGCAGCGGCCTGCACACGTGCACGGTGGGTCAGATCGTGCGCAAGGTCGCGCGGTTGGCCGGGGTCGAAGGCTGCCACCCTCATGCCTTCCGGCGCGCGCTCGCGACGCACCTGATCGAGGAGGGCGTGAACCTGCGCGCCGTGCAGCTTCTCCTGGGGCACGCGGACCTGAAGGCCACCCAGCTCTACCTCAGCGTCGATCGGAGGGCCCTGCGAAAGGTGGTGGGGCTGCTGGAGACCAGGCCTCGCTGAGCACCCCGAGCTGAGCGCCACCCAGGCACCCGCTTGCGCAGGCCGCGCAAGCGGGTGTTTCTGTGTCGGCGGTTGTGAACGAGACCCAGTGCATGGTCTGGTTAGGAATGAGCAAGAAGCGCCGTGACAAGCTGATGAAGGACTGGGAGCACGTCAGCCACGAGGACTTCGTGCGCTGGCTGGACGCTTCAGGGCTGAGCCAAGCCGAGCTGTCGCGTGAGCTGGGCGTCAGCAAGGTGACGATCAGCAACTGGAAGGCAGGGCGGCGCGTGCCCAAGGAGAGCCGCCAGAAGCAGCTGGCAGCCGTCGTCGCCGAGGGTCAGCGACGTTCGACCTTCGACAAGGAGCGCTTCCGCGCCTGGCGCAAGGCGCAGGGCTTGACTCAGAAGGAGCTGGCCGAGCGGCTCGGGGTAAGCGTCGGGAGT
>CALDQK010000080.1 GCA_937911525.1 uncultured bacterium | reverse complement strand
CGGCTCGGTCGACGCCGAGGTGGTCGAGGGCGGCTCGGTCGGCGTCGAGGGCCTCCCCAACGCGCTCGGTCCCGTCGACCCGCCCGCTCGCCCCGCGCCGGCCCCGGCTCCCCAGCCGCAGCCCGCCCAGCCCGCCCAGCCCCGGATCAGCTTCGCCGCCGGTGAGCTGCCCCTGCGCCGCGGCGCCGAGGGCCGCGAGGTCGAGAAGCTCCAGGAGTTGCTCCGCCTCAACGGCTACGACGTCGCCGTCGACGGCGACTTCGGCCCTGGCACCGAGCGCGCCGTCCGCGACTTCCAGTCCCGCAAGGGCCTGACGGTCGACGGGATCGCCGGCAGCAACACGATCGCCCGCCTCCAGCCCTCGCGTCCGGCCGCTCGCCCGCAGCCGCAGCCCCAGCCGCAGCCCCAGCCTTCCCAGCCGGCCGCCGAGCCGGAGGACCTCGGCCCCGGCTACGCCCGCACCAAGGTCGACCCCGGCACCCGGGCGCGGATCGACCTCGAAGACGCCTCGGTCGACCGGGACGGTCGGATCCGCGCTCGCGGCCTGATCAGCTCGACCCTCCGCCTGCGCGACATGGACGTGCGGACCGGCACCCTCGCCGCCAAGGTCCTCGGCGCCGCCCAGGCGACCGCGGCCAACGCTGGCTTCAACTTCGACTCGGGCAACGGCGGCCTGCAGCTGAGCGACGTCAAGGTCCCCGTGCGGATCGATCTCAGCGCTGGCTCGCGGATCTACACCACCGCCGGCGGGATGAACGTCGAGATCGACAAGGACGGCAGCTACGCCGAGTTCACCGTGGTGGTCGAGAACGTCAACGGCAAGCTGCGGATCGGTGAGTTCCAGCAGGTCGACCTGCTCCTCCACAGCGACGGCGCCGCGCGCTTCGCCGGCGAGGTCGCCGACGTGTCCGGCAGCAAGACGATCCGCTACACCGGTCGGATGGTCATGCTCCCCCGCGGGATCGACTTCTTCGGCGACGTCTCGGTCACCGTGCGCGGCACCGACGACACCCCGGCCGTGCGGATCCGCTGGTAATCAAGAGACTTGCGCAACCTCGCAGCATGAGGATTGGCAGCCCGGGCAAGAGCGGTATACTCCTGCCCTCACCACAAGCGGGCGTAGCTCAGTGGTAGAGCACAACCTTGCCAAGGTTGGGGTCGTGAGTTCAAATCTCATCGCCCGCTCTTAGAAGCCGGTTCCTTCGGGAGCCGGCTTTCTCATTTGGTTGGGCTTCGTCATCTGGTTCGGCTTCACTGCTTCGCGGGTGGCTCCTCTCGCGCTGGCGCTGAACTCGGTTGGCCTTACACTCTGCGGCTTCCTCGCACCCCACCCGGGAGGTCCGCGATGGCTCACGACCACGGCCACGACCACGAGCACTGCGACCACGACCACAGCCACGCCGACCACCACGGTGGACCCAGCCTGACGGCGGTCCTCGAGGAGCTCGGCCCTTGCAAGAAGCTGCTCAAGGTCGAGGTCCCCAGCGACGAGGTCCGCAAGGAGGTCAACGACCGCCTGCGCCACCTCAGCAAGACCGTCCACCTCAAGGGCTTCCGCCCCGGTAAGGCGCCGCGCAAGCGGATCGAGAAGCTCTACGGCTCCGCGGTCCGCAACGACGCGCGCGACCACCTCCTCCGCCAGACCTACATGCGCGCGATCCAGGAGAACGTGGGCGAGACCCAGCTCCTCGGTGAGGGCACGATCGAGAACGTCGCCTTCTCGGTCGAGGACGGGCTCAAGTACGAGGTCACCCTCCACACCCGCCCCGAGTTCGAGCTGCCCGAATACAAGGGCCTCGAGATCGAGATCGAGAAGGTCGCGGTCGACGAGAAGGAGGTCGACCAGGCGCTCGACCAGTTCCGCGCCCAGAAGGGCGAGCTCAAGCCCGTCGAGGGTGACGACGCCGTCGTCGAGGGCGAGGACCAGCTCAGCGTCGACGTGCAGGTGTGGCTCTCCGACGAATACGAGGCCTTCAGCCAGAACGAGGAGGTCGAGGGCGAGGAGGGCAACCTCAAGCCGCTCAAGGAGGAGGCGGGCCTGCCGGTCCAGCTCCCCCACGACCGCCTGGGCAACTTCCTCGTCGAGGACCTCGCCGACAGCCTCTCGGGTCTCAAGATCGGCGAGTGGGGCGAGGCCGAGACCGAGCTCCCCGTCGACTTCGAGGTCGTCGAGGGCCGCGGCGAGCCCGCGGTGCTGCGGATCCAGGTCAAGTCGATCAAGCGCCTCTTCTTGCCCGAGCTGACCGAGGAGTGGGTCAAGGAGGCCGGCTACGACACGGTCAACGACCTCCGCCGCGAGATCCGCGAGGAGCTCCAGCAGCGGCTCGACCACATGCGCCGCGGCGTGATCGAGGAGCGCCTCGTCGCCAAGCTCCGCGAGGAGGTCGGCGAGTTCGCCCTGCCTTCCGACATGGTCGAGCAGGAGGTCGCGCAGGCCAAGCAGCGCAAGACCTTTGAGCTGATGTACATGGAGAAGCTCGGCAAGGACGAGGCCGAGGCCAAGGTCGCCGAGGAGGCCGAGCAGCTCGAGAACGAGGTCGCCGAGGCCCTGCGCGCCTTCTTCGTGCTCGACGAGATCGCGCGCCGCGAGGAGCTGCGCGTCGCCGAGGCCGACGTCAACACGCGGATCGCGCTCATGGCTGCTCAGCGCGGCACGGACCCCGCGACCATGCGGGCCGAGCTGCAGAAGCACAAGGTCCTGCCGCAGCTCTACCACGACATCCTCGACGAGAAGACGCGCGCGCTCCTGCGCGAGCACGCGACCGTCAACGAGGTCGAGGACGAGTAGCTCGCACACCGCTCCTTTCCAAGGGAGCAGCGCGCGATTACCCTGAGGGGGTGAAGGCGGGTTTGCCAGAGCGGCGACCCGAGGTCGGTCCCAACACCTAGCTGGCTCGATTCCAGGAGCCAGCTAGATCTCAGCCAGATCCAAGACGATCCAAGACGATCCAAGACGGAGGCCCACTTGACCTTGATCCCGACGGTGGTCGAGAAGACGGGGCGGGGCGAGCGTTCCTACGACATCTACAGCCGACTGCTCAAGGAGCGGATCATCTTCATCGGTGATCCGATCTCGGACGGCATCGCCAACGTCGTGATGGCGCAGCTGCTCTTCCTGCAGTTCGAGAACCGCAATCAGGACATCAGCCTCTACGTCAACTCGCCCGGCGGCTCGATCACGGCTGGCCTCGCGATCTACGACACCATGCAGTTCGTCCAGTGCGACATAGCGACCTACTGCATCGGGCAGGCCGCCAGCATGGGCGCGGTCCTGCTCGCGGCGGGCACGCCCGGCAAGCGCTACGCGCTGCCGCACTCGCGCGTCATGATCCACCAGCCATGGGGCGGCGCCGAGGGCACGGTCGCCGACATCGAGATCCAGGCGACCGAGATCAAGCACCAGAAGCACACGCTCCACGAGGTTCTCGCAAAGCACACGGGCCAGGCGGTCGACAAGATCGCAGAGGATGCCGACCGCGACTTCTTCATGACCGCGGACGAGGCGAAGGACTACGGATTGGTGGACCACGTCGTGGCTGCGGTCTACAACGAGAAGAACGACAAGAGCTAACGAGGTCGCGCACCTGCACGACTGGACTCCGAACACACGCCTGGGGGCGTCATGAGCACTCGCGACGAACGCTGCGGCTTCTGCAAGAAGAGCCGCAAGCTGGTGGACCGCCTGATCGAAGGCCCGTCCAACAACTACATCTGCGACGAGTGCATCGAGCTCTGCTACAACCTGATCCACGAGGAGCGCCGCAGCGCCGCGACCGACGGGTTCGGCTTGAAGCTCGACGAGATCCCCCACCCGCGTGAGATCAAGGAGTTCCTCGACGAGTACGTGATCGGCCAGGAGAAGGCCAAGAAGGTCCTCTCGGTCGCGGTCTACAACCACTACAAGCGGGTCCTCTCGCCGCCCGACGAGGAGG
>CALDQK010000079.1 GCA_937911525.1 uncultured bacterium | reverse complement strand
CTCGACCCCCTTCGCGGGGAAGTCGGTGATCGAGCTCTTGATGAAGCACACCTCCGAGCCGGTGCAGCCGCCGCACGAGCGCGATCGCAGCGTGCCGCGCTGGCTCTCGGACGTGATCGTCAAGACCATGGCCAAGCAGCGCGGGGATCGCTACCAGCGCTGCGAGGAGCTGCTGACCGAGCTCGAGGCGCGCCAGTTCGGGGCGAGCGTCGACCCCGCCGCCGCGAAGGTAGAGAAGGAGCCGCCGCCTCCCCCCAAGGCGCTGATCGAGGCGCGTCCGCCCGCCAAGCTCAAGCCGCAGGGGATCTCGCTGCGGCGCCACCCCGTGCTCAACTACGGCTTCGGCGCCTTGCTCCTGGCGGCCTTCGCCCTGGCTGGCGTCGGGCAGGGCGCCGTGCAGGCCGTGTTCTTCGCGCCCGAGGTCGACCAGCAAGCGCTCTACGACGAGCAGGCCAGCCAGGCCCTGGGCAGCCTGCGGCGGCAGCTCGCCCTGGGGGTGGACTCCCCGGGGCGCGAGCTGCGCCTGGCCGCGGAGCGCTATCGCGACTTCACCAACGCCTATCTGGGGACGCCCGCGGGGCTCGAGGCCAGCTCCCTGGCCGAGACCTGCCTGAAACGAGCGCAGGCGAGCGAGGAGGCCGCCTTGGGCCGGCTGTTGGAGACGGCTCGCGATCGCTTCGCCAAGCGGCGCCTGGGCCCTGCCCTCGACGCCCTGAACGGCGCCCCAGCCGACCTGAGCGAGGAGGCCGCGGCGCCTTTGCGCGAGCTGCGCGCCAAGATCGAGGCCGAGCTGGCCCAGCTCGGCTTCGCCTGGATCCCCGAGGGCAACGCGCAGGTCGGCGAGGGGGCGGGCCAGCGCGAGCGCTTCCTGACGGGCTTCTACCTGCAGCTGCGCGAGGTCAGCTGCGGAGAGTACCAGGAGTTCCTGGCCGCCACCCAGACCCCGCCGCCCGCTGGCTGGCCCGAGGGCAAGCTCTCGGCTGAGCGAGCGCAGCTGCCCGTGACCGGGGTGGCCTGGAAGCAAGCGGCGGCCTACGCCCGCTGGCGCGGCTGGCGTCTGCCGCGCAGCTCCGAGTGGGAGAAGGGGGCGCGCGGCGCGAGCGGGCAGCGCTGGCCCTGGGGCGACGAGGCCGAGCCCAAGCGCTGCAACTGGGGGCCGGAGGCCAAGCTGGCTCCCGTCGGCAGCCACGAGCAGGATCGCTCGCCCTACGGCTGCCTCGACATGGCGGGCAACGCGCGCGAGCTGACCCTCGGACCTGGCTCGCGCCCCGGCCAGCCGCGGCTGCGAGTGTGCGGCGGCGGCGTCGGCAGCGAGCACGTCGAGAACACGCGCGCGGCCTTCCACGTGGACGGCGTCGCGCCCGCCTCCAGCGACCCCGCGGTCGGCTTCCGCTGCGCCCTGGACGAGCTGCCCCCGCGCGAGGAGGGCGACAAGTGAGCGAGGCGCGGTCGACGGAGCGCTTCAAGCGCGAGAGCGCGAGCTACGAGGACATCGTCTCCAAGCCGCCGCTGCTCTCGGGCGAGTGGTCGCCCGACGCCTTCGTCAAGGTGCTCGACAAGCTCGAGGCGCGGCCGCCGGTGGCCTTCGTGCTGATCTCGGACGGCCTGAGCGAGAAGTGCGTGTTCTTCCCGGCGGGCGGGCTGCGGCTGACCTCGGTCGGGCTGCGCCGTGGCAAGGCGCTCCACGACGAGCTGCGGGCGCACCCCTCCTACGAGCCGGGCTGGGAGCAGGTGATCCAGCAGGCCTCCAGCGACCCCGAGAAGGGCCTGGAGGAGCTGGCCAGCGGCTCGATGCGCGAGGCCTACAAGGAGATCAGCGCGCGGATCGTGCGCGACGAGCTGTTCGACATCGTGGTGTGGACGGGCGCCGACTTCGAGTACCGCGAGACCAACCCCCCGCCGCAGATCTTCGACCCTGACCTCGAGGCGGTGAAGCTCTCGCTCGGGGTCAAGAAGCAGCTCCAGGAGGTGCGGGGCGGGATCAAGCACTGGCGCTCCCTCCTGAGCAAGGCCGGCGACCCGAGCAAGACCACACTCAGCCATCCGCGCGGCACGTCGGGGAGCCCCGCCGCCCAGGCCGCGTTCAAGGCGATCGCGCAGGCTCCGGGCAGCAGGTTGACCCTGGACGAGGCGCTGGTGGTGGGGCGCCGCGCCGGCGCCAACGCGGTCGAGCTGGTCAAGGAGTTCGTGGAGCTGAGCAAGGTCAACGCGGTCAAGCTCGACCGCGCGCCGCCGCCGATCCCCCAGGAGCTGCGGGTCCAGCTGGGCCTGGATCGCGCCGCCTTGATCGAGGAGGCGCTCAATCGGCTGATCAATCAGCTCGCCGCGCACAAGCGCCTGGCGCAGGAATACGACGCGCTGGGCGAGAAGGAGAAGGCGGCTGGCCACCTGCGCGTGGTCGGTGAGCAGCTCAAGGTGCGCCAGGACAACGAGGGCGCGCTGGCGATCTTCCAGCAGATCCTCGGCATGTCGCCCTTGGCCTTCTTCGCGCGCGAAGAGGTCGCCGAGCTGCTGCAGGTCCTCAGCCGAGGCCCGGAGGCCGTCCAGAACTGGCTGCGGCTGGCGCGCGACCTGGCGAGCTTCAAGCTCTTCAACCGCGCCTTGAGCCACCTGAGGCGCGCGGTCGAGCTCCAGCCCGAGGAGCCCGACCTGCGCCGGCACCTGATCGACTGCCTGCTCGCGCAGGACCGCAAGTCGGAGGCGGCCGGGGAATACCAGCAGCTGGGCGAGCTCTACGAGCGGCTGAACCGGCGCCCAGAGGCGCTCGCCTGTTACGAGCGCGTGCTGGAGCTGACCCCCAACGACGAGGAAGCGCGGCTTCGCGTCGAGATCGCGGCGGCGTCTGCGCAGCGCTTCCCCGTGGGGGCCGCCTTGGGGCTCTTGCTGGCCTTCGTGGCGCTGCTGGGCGCGACGGGCTGGGTCTACCAGCGCCACCAGGTGCTCCTGGCCCTGGAGGCCGCGCGCGCCGAGGCCATGGAGCAGGCGCAGCAAGGCGACTATCACCCTGCCCGCGGCACGCTGGAGGAGTTCGAGCAGCTGCACCCCGGGGTGGGCGAGCAGCGCCTGCAGACGGCGCGGGCCGTGATCTCGGCGCTCGAGGCCCAGGAAGCGCGGGGCCTGCTCATGCACGCGCTGCGGCTCGAGCAGCGCAAGGAGCTGCGCGAGGCGCGCGAGCTCTACCGGGAGCTGCGGGACGACTACGCTCAGGCGCCGGCGACCGAGAAGGCGCTGGAGCGCCTGGTCGACCTCGACGCCCTCGAGGCCAAGGCGGCCGGCGTGGCGGCCGAGGTCGAGACGGCTTGGGCTGAGCAGCGCGACGACGAGGCCTTCGCCCGCTGGCAGGCGCTGATCGGCGACTACGCCTGGACCGACGCCGCGCGCGCTTGCGCCTGCCCGCTGGTGCTCGAGTCCCGGCCCGAGGGCGCGAACCTCAACATGGCCGGCAAGCGCCTGGCCGAGGTGACCCCCGCGCGCCTGCGGCTGCCCTGGCTGGAGCCGGTCCCGCTGCGCTTCGAGTACGAGGGCTACGAAGACGTCGAGCGCGAGCTGGACCTGCGCCGCCTCCCCCGCTCTCCCTTGGTGGCGGTCCTCCCGCGCAAGACGCTCTGGCGGCGCGCGACCCTGGGGCCGATCGTGAGCCCCGCTCAAGTCGACGCGGGCAAGCTGCTCTTCGTGAGCAGCGACCAGTGCCTCTACCTCCTGGGGCGCGGGGGACGGCTGGCGTGGAAGAGCCCGCGCGATCCGGTCGAGGATCGCTTCGCGCTCTACCGAGACGTGGCGGGTCCGCCGCTGCGCATGAGCACGACGGCCCTGGTCGCCGAAGAGAGCGGCGCGCTGCGGCGGGTCTCGCTCGAGAGCGGAGAGCTGCTCGGCACCGTGCGCCTGGGGGCTGGGCTCCGCAGCGTCGGCCTGCTCGAAGAGCGCGCGATCCTCACCCAGCCGCGGGCCGTGCTGGCCGTCGACGAGGAGGGCGCGGTCGTGTGGCAGGCGCGCTTGCCAGCCGAGCGCGTCGCGGCCGCGATCGACGTCGCCAAGCGGCGCGTGCTCGTGACCCTGGCGGGCGGCGGGCTGTGCGTCGTGGACGGAGCGAGCGGCAAGGCCTACCGGCCCTTCCCCTTGGGGGCGGAGCCTGCGGGCGAGCCGACTCCGGCGCCGGGCGGCGCCCTGGTCGGGACCGCGGACGGGCGGCTCGTCCTCCGCTGGAGCAAGGTCCGTTGGAGCGCGAAGCTCCCCGCCCCCCTGCGCGGGCAGCCCCGGATCCACCGCGACCGGGTCTACGCCGCCGCTGGCAAGTGGCTGGTCGCGCTCACGCTCGAGGAGGGCCAGGAGCTGTGGCGGACCGAGCTGCCAGGCCTGGGGCTGAGCCCCGTCGTCGAGCGGGATCGGCTCTACGTCGCGAGCGAGGACGGCGCGCTGCTGGCCCTCGACCGGAGCGGCAAGGTCCGCTGGCGCTTCTTCTGCGAGGGCGCGATCGTGACGCCCCCCGTCTCGGACTCGGGCTCGGTCTACGTGCTCGGGACCGACTTCCAGGTGCACGCCTTGACGGCGGAGTAGCGCGCCGGCTCAGGAGGCTCGCGTGAGCGGCATGGTCTCGACGATCCTCGGCGGAGTCGGGCTCTTCCTGCTCGGCATGATCCTCCTGACCGAGGGCCTCAAGGCGCTGGCGGGTGACTCGCTGCGGACCTTCCTGGCCCGCTTCACCGGGGGGAGGTTCTCCGCCGCCACGGCTGGGGCGCTGCTGACCGCCCTGGTGCAGTCCTCGAGCGCGACCACGCTGGCGACGATCGGCTTCGTGAGCGCGGGCTTGCTCAGCCTGCAGCAGGCCGTGGGCGTGATCCTCGGAGCCAACCTCGGCACGACGAGCACGGGCTGGCTGGTGTCGGTGCTCGGGCTCAAGTTCAGCATCAGCAAGTTCGCGCTGCCCTTGATCGGCGTCGGCGCCCTGGCGCACCTGCTGACGCGGGAGCGACTGGCCCAGCTCGGGCTCGCGCTGGCCGGCTTCGGCCTGATCTTCGTGGGGATCGATACGCTCCAGACCGGCATGCAGAGCCTCTCGGCTCGGATCGATCCGGCGAGCTTCCCCAGCAGCTCGGCCCTCGGCGGGCGGCTCCTGCTCCTCTTACTCGGGGCGCTCATGACGGTGGTCATGCAGTCCTCGAGCGCCGCCATGGCCACGACCCTGACCGCGCTCCACACCGAGACGATCGACCTGACGCAGGCCGCCGCGCTCGTCGTCGGGCAGAACGTGGGCACGACCGTGACCGCGGGTCTGGGCGCGATCGGCGCCTCGTCGGCGGCCAAGCGCACCGCCCTGGCGCACGTGCTCTTCAACCTGCTGACCGGGACCCTGGCCTTCGCGGTCCTCGTCCCCGCGGTGCAGGGCCTGGCCCTCGCCGGCAAGCGGGTGGGCGTCGACTCACCCGCCCTCTTGCTGGCCGCGTTCCACACCGGCTTCAACCTGGTGGGCGTGATCCTGTTCCTGCCCCTGCTCGGCCCCTACACCCGCTTCGTGACCTGGCTGCTCCCCGAGCGCGGCCCGCGCCTGACCCGCAACCTCGGCCCGCTGGTGGCGCGCGGGCCCCTCGCCCTCGACGCCGCCAGCCTGACGGCGCGCGAGATCCTCCAAGAGGCGCTCTCGGCCCTGCGGCTCCTGCTCGCAGGGGAGGGCCCGCGCTCGCCGGCGCTCGCTCGCCTGGACCGCGTCGAGAGCGCCTTGCTGGAGACCCGCGCCTTCCTGGGCGAGGTGCGGACCCCGGTCAACTCGAGCGGCCACGAGCGGCACCTCCAGCTCTTGCACGTCCTCGATCACCTCGACCGCCTCTGCAGCGCGGCGCGCGAAGAGGTGCCCTTCGGGCGGGTCCGCGATCACGCCGACGTCCAGCCGGCCCTCGCGATCCTGCAGCGCGCGCTCGAGCGGGTCCTGGCCGCCCTCGCCGGTCAGGAGCCGCTCCCCCACGGCGCCCTGCAGGAGGAGTCGCAGGCGCTCGCAGCCCTGCGCAAGGGCGAGCGCCCCCGCCTGCTCCGTGCGGCGGCCGCCGGCGAGCTGAGCCCCGAGCGGGCGGCCGAGGTGCTGGAGGCGGTGCGCTGGATCGATCGCGTCGGCTACCACCTCTGGCGCGCGGGGCACCACCTGTTCACGACCGACCCCGCCTCGATCGAGGCCGCCAGCCTGCCCGAGGACGTGGAGGCGGGCGAGGCGCCCGAGGGGAGCGAGGAGCGAGCGTCGGTCGACCCAAGTTGAGTCGCGGCCGGCCCTGGCACCTCTCCGCTTCGGCTGCGCTGAGGGTCCTCTACGCTCTCGGCATGAGTCGGACGCGCTTGCTCCTGGTCGGATCGCTGCTCCTGAGCGCAGCCTGCGCGAGCGCGCCGCCGCCGCCGCCCGTCGGCGCGGCTGACTCGCCCCTCTCCGCCAGCCTGCGCCTCGACCTGCGCCGCGGCGGCTGAGGCAGCAGGGCCGCTCGGCTCACGAGCGCCCTCAGACGTCGGGCCGGCGTCTACTTCGCCTACGTCAGCGCCAGCCGCGCCAAGGCCTGGATCGACCTCGACCGCGCCGAGCGCGCGCCGATCGACTTCGAAGAGTGGCACCGGGCCTGCAAGCGGGGGGGCTTCCTCCCGCTTGGGATCCGGCTCGAGGCCGTGGGGCGCGTCGAGGAGCGCCCCTGCGGGGAGTGCGGCGAGGCGCGGCCCTTCCTGGTGCTCGAGGAGCGGGGGCAGGCGATCGAGCTGACGGACGACTCGCACCAGCCGAGCGGCGGCGGGGTTCAGCGCGGGCAGCTCCGGGACTGGCTCGGCTCGCACCCGCGGATCACGCTCGAGGCCCCCGCTAGCGAGCGATCTGCTCGTTGAAGGCCCTGCCCAGCGCCTTGGGCAGCTCCCCTGGGCCCAGCGAGGTCAGGGCCTGGGCGGCGGCTGGGCGGAGGACCTCGTCGCGCTTGCCGCCGGGTGGGATCAGCCGGAGCGCGTCGTGCACGACGCGGGCAGGCTCGCGCTCCAGCGCGACGCCGGTCAGGAGCGCCTGCTCGAAGAGCAGCGGGGAGAGCTCCTCGTGGCGGCTCTCGAGGGGGGCGAGCAGCTCGGCCGCCTGGCGGAGGTAGGTCCAGCTGCGGTCCGGGTTGCCGAGCAGGCGCTCGCACTGGCCGACGCGGGTCACGGGCACGGGGTCCCCGCGCCCGCCGAGCTCTTCGAGCCCTTTCCAGCGCGAGAAGACCGCGTGGGCCTGGCGGGGGTCTCCGAGCAGGAGGTGGCACTGGCCCGAGAGGTCATGGGCGCGGTCGAAGCCGGGCATGTTGGCTTGGGTTCCCTTGATGGCCGGTGTGCCCATCAGGCTCAGGTGCAGCTCGCACACCTCGATCGTGCGCTCGTAGCGCTCGACGCTGAAGAGCATGCCCTCGAGGCGAGAGGCGGCCTCGAGCATCAGGATCGTCAGGAAGACCTGGGTCTCGGCGGGCTCCGCCTCGCGTCGGCGCCGCAGGTCACGCCACAGGGCGTCTGCGTCGTCGGTGGCCTCCTCGAGCAGGGCGCGGACGCGCTCCTTGGGGGCGCCTCCCCAGCGGAGCAGGGTGGCGCGCCGCTCGCGCAGCTCGGCGAGGAGCAGGCGCTGGTCGGGGGAGAGCTCGGCGCCGAGGTCCACGGCGCGCTTCAGCTCGGCCAGGGCGCGCTCGGTCACCTCCTGCCAGGCCTGGTTCGAGTCGGGCTTCGCGTCGAGCAGCTCCGCGGCCGCGTGCCGGTAGGCGGAGACCCCGCCGAGGGCCCGGGCGCGGCAGAGGTGGAGCCAGGCGCCGCTCAGCCCGCGCTCCGCGCAGGTCTCGATCCGCTTCAGGCTCTTGAGGAAGGCCGGCGCTCGCTGGGCGTCGGGGGTCAGCTCCGCGGCGATCGCGCAGGTCTCGGCGAAGGCGCGCCCCGCCTCCTCCTCGCAGCGGGCGAGGGCCTCCCAGGTCTCCTGGCCGCGCGCTCGCTCGAGGCCCGCCAGCGCCACGCGGATCTCGACGAGATGGTCCAGGATCCCGTCCAGCTCGTCCTGGACCTCGGCCCAGGTCCGGCGCCAGTCGGCGAGGGCTCGCTGGGCCTCGGGGGTCAGCGCGACGCGGGTGGCGCGCCAGGCCAGGCGGAAGCTGCCGGAGCGTGCCTGGGCGTCGACGCGGCGCAGCTCGGCCAGCTGCCGCTCGAGGCGCCCGCGCTCGGCCTCCAGCCGCTTCATGCCGGCGCGCGCCAGCTGGTCCTGATCGGCCGCGCTCAGGCGGCGTGAGCGCTGCGCCTCGCGCTCGGCGCGCTGGCGCTCCAGCTCCCGCCGCTGGCTCCACGCGGCCAGCTCGGCGCGGAGGGCGAGCGCGCCGTAGGCGAGCCCCGCCAGGAGGCAGGCCGCCCCGCCCAGCAGGAGCGCCCCGCTGAGGAGCGGGTTGCGCCGCGCGCGAGCGCGCAGCCGCTCGAGGCCGGTCCGCGGACGGGCGCGCACCTCGCGGCCGGCGAGGTAGCGCTCGAGGTCGTCGCGGAGGTCCGCCGCGTCGGCGTAGCGCTCGCCTGGCTCCTTGCCGAGGCAGCGCAGGACCAGCGCGTCGAGGTCCGGGGAGAGCTCCGGGCGCCGGCTGGAGGGGGGCGGGGGGTCTTCCCGCAGGATCTTGACCAGGAGGGCGGTCCCGCGCGCCTCCTGCCCGAAGGGCGGGACGCCCGTCAGCGCCGCGTAGAGCGTGGCGCCGAGCGCGTAGACGTCGCTCTGCGGGCAGAGCCGATCGAGCTCGCCGTTGGCCTGCTCGGGCGCCATGTAGGCGGGGGTCCCGACGAGCTGTCCGGTCTGGGTCAGCTGCACCGCGTAGTCGAGGCGGGCCACGCCGAAGTCGGTCAGGACCGCCCGCCCGTCGGGTTGGGCGAGGAGCACGTTGTCGGGCTTGAGGTCGCGGTGGAGCACGCCGCGGGCGTGAATGTGGGCCAGGGCGTCGGCGACCTGGCGCGCGATCTCGACCGCCTCGCGCGGGTCGAGGGGCCCTTCGCGCTTGATCCTGGCGCGCAGGTCCTCGCCCTCGACCAGGGGCATGGCGTACCAGGCGCGGCCCTGGTGCTCGCCGCTGGCGTGGATCCCGACGACGCCGGGGTGCTGGAAGCGGGCCGTGACCTCGGCCTCGCGCGCGAAGCGCTCACGGAGCGTGGCGTCGCTGAGGGGGTCGAGCAGGAGCTTGAGCGCCACCTGGCGTCCGGCCGCGTCCTCGGCGACGTAGACGACGCCCATGCCGCCCCGGGCCAGCTCGCGCACGACCCGATAGGGGCCGATCGTGTTCGCCTCGGGGGAGCTCTCCACGCGCCGATCCTAGGGGTGATTCGCGCTCACGGTCCGCAGCCGCCGCGGTCCCACTTGAAGACGCGGCCGTGGGAGTGGCGATAGAGGGCCACGCCCAGGAGGAGTCCCGCCAGAGTGATCAGGACCAGGCCGATCGCGGGGCAGGCGCCGCTGCGCCGAAGAGCAGCCTGCGCCAGCGGCAGGCTGCCCGGGATCCCCTCTACTCAGCCTCGTCCTGCTCCTTGTAGCGGTCGAGCTTCTTGAGCAGGCCGCGGCGGGAGAGGCCGAGCATCTTGGCGGCGTGGGTCTTGTTGCCGCCGGAGGCCTCGAGCGCCTTCTCGATCGTGATGCGCTCGAGCTCCTTGATGTTGAAGGTCGGCAGATCCTCGCCGCCGCCTCCGCCGCCGCCGCCGCCGCTGCTGCTGCTGCTGCTCTCGGGGCTCTGGATGTGCTCGGGCAGGTCCTCGACCGTGATCTCCTGGACCCCGAGCGCGTTCATGCGCTTGAGCTCGTTCTCGAGCTCGCGCACGTTGCCCGGCCAGTGGTAGCCGCTCATGACCTCGATCGCCTCGGGGGTGATCGAAGGCGGCGGGGTGTCACTGGTGCCCAGCCGGTTGAGCAGGTCGCTGACGAGGTTGGGCAGGTCCTCGAGGCGCTCGCGCAGGGGCGGGACCTCGACCGGGATCACGTTCAGGCGGTAGTAGAGGTCGCGCCGGAACTCGCCGGTCTCGACCATTTTCTTGATGTCGCGGTTGCTGGCCGCGATCACGCGCACGTCGACCTTGACCGTGCTCTTGCCGCCGACGGGGCGGACCTCGCCCTCCTGCAGCACGCGCAGCAGCTTGCCCTGCATGCCGGCGCTCATCTCCTCGATCTCGTCCAGGAAGAGCGTGCCCGAGTCGGCCTGCATGAAGAGGCCCTTGTGGCCGCGGACCGCGCCCGTGAAGGCGCCGGCGGCGTAGCCGAAGAGCTCGGAGTCGATGAGGGTCTCGGGGACCGCCGCGCAGTTCATGGCGATGAAGGGGCCGCCCTTGCGGGAGCTGGCGTAGTGGATCGCCTTGGCGAGCAGCTCCTTGCCGGTGCCGCTCTCGCCCTGAATGATCACGGGGAAGGCCGTCTCGGCCACGCGCTGGAGCAGGTCGAACACTCGCTTGAACTTGGGCGACTGGGTGACGATGTTGCCGAAGCGGCGCACCTCGTCCTCGTCGTGGCGGCGCAGCTCGGCCTCGACCCGGCGCAGCTTGAGCCGCTGGCTCTCCATGCGCTGCTGCATCTCCTCGACGCGCTGCGCGTTGCGGATCGCGATCGCGGCCTGGTCGCAGAAGGACTCGAGCGTGCGAATGTCGTCCTCCTGGAACACGCCGACCTTGTCGGGCTCGTCGAGGTAGAGCGCCCCGAGGACCTGCCCACCCGAGAGGAGGGGCGAGACCATGACCGACTTGAGGTCGAGGCCGGCCGCCGAGGCGTAGCCGTCGCGCTCCTGCGCGGCGCGCGCCGTGACGACGGTCTCGCGCCGGTCGATGCACTCGCGGATCAGGCGGCGGCTGATCGACTCTTCCGGCGAGGTGATCGAGGCCCGCTCGAAGTTGCG
>CALDQK010000078.1 GCA_937911525.1 uncultured bacterium | reverse complement strand
GAAAGCAGCAGCTCCGCTGAGCACTCACCGCGCTTTCTAGTTTTCCAGTTTTCTCAGTTCAATCTCTGCAGCGCGAAGGAGCTGTCGCGCAGCGCGACAGCTCCTTCCCACGTCTCTATCCGGGCACGGGCACGGGCACGGGCACGAGGGGAGCGCAGCAGAGCCTCAGGACAACGGGTAACATTCCCCCCTTCTCAGTGCCGGGGGGACAGCCAGTGGCCAACAAGGTGCAGCGCTACGACGCCGTGATCGTCGGCGGCGGCCACAACGGGCTGACCTGCGCCGCCTACCTCGCCAAGGCGGGGCGGCGCGTGCTCGTGCTCGAGAAGCGCCACGTGCTCGGCGGGGCCGCGGTCTCCGAGGAGGTGTTCCCGGGCTTCACCTTCTCGGTGTGCAGCTACGTGGTCAGCCTGCTGCGCCCCGAGATCATTCACGAGCTCGACCTGCCGCGGCACGGGCTCGAGATCATTCCCCTCGACGCGAGCTTCACCCCGCTGCCCAACGGCGACTCGATCTGCCGCTGGGGCGACAAGGAGAAGACCTACAAAGAGCTGGCGCGCTTCAGCAAGCGGGACGCGGAGTTCTATCCGCAGTTCGGCAAGCGCATGACCCGGCTCTGCCAGTTCGTGCGCCCGATCCTCGACATGGTCGCGCCGCGGCCGACCTCGCTCCGGCCCAGCGAGCTGCTCGAGCTGCTCGGGCTCGGCAAGCGCTTCGCCGACCTCGGCGAGGACGACGCCTTCTGGAAGTCGAAGCTGATGACCATGAGCGCGGTCGACTACCTGCGCAACTTCTTCGAGACCGAGCCGCTGGTCGCCACGATGGCCGTCAGCGGGATCATCGGCACCTTCCTCGGCGTGCGCTCGCCCGGGACCGCCTACGTGCTCTTGCACCACTACATGGGCGAGATCGACGGGGCGATGCGCTCGTGGGGCTTCGCGCGCGGCGGGACGGGCATGGTCAGCCTCTCGATCGCGCGCGCCGCCGAGGAGGCCGGCGCCGAGATCCGCACCGAGGCCGGGGTGGCGGAGATCCTGATCCGCGACGGCGAGGCCTACGGGGTCGTGCTCGAGGGCGGCGAGGAGATCCAGGCCGGCACCGTGATCTCGGGCTGCGACCCGCACCGGACCTTCCTCAAGCTCTGCGACCAGAAGGAGCTCGACGAGGGCTTCGTCGAGAGCGTGCAGCGCTATCGAATGCGCGGCTCCTCGGGCAAGGTCAACCTGGCCCTCGACGCGGTGCCCGAGTTCACCGCGCGCCCGGGCGTCGGCCCGCACCTGATGGGCGATATCGCGGTCGCGCCCTCGGTCGACTACCTGGAGCAGGCCTACGACGAGGCCAAGTACGGCCACTACTCCAAGCGCCCCTACCTCAACATCGTGCTCCCCTCGCTGGTCGACCCGAGCGTGGCGCCCCCCGGCAAGCACGTGCTCTCGGCCTTCGTCCAATACGCCCCCTATCAGCTCGCCGACGGGCTCGACTGGGACAGCGAGCGCGACGCCTTCGGCGAGACCGTGATCGACACGATCGAGGAGTACGCGCCCTCGATCCGCAAGCACATCCTCCACAAGCAGGTGCTCACGCCGCTCGACCTCGAGCGCCAGTTCGGGCTGACCGAGGGGAACATCTTCCACGGCGAGCTCTCGCTCTCCCAGCTCTTCTTCCTCCGGCCCGTGCCGGGCTGGGCGCAATACAGCACGCCGATCAAGAGCCTCTACCTGTGCGCCTCGGGCACTCACCCCGGCGGCGGGGTGATGGGCGCGCCCGGGCGCCTGGCGGCGCGCAAGATCATTGCTGACTGGCAGCGGGAGCTCTAGGCGTGGCCGACTACGACGCGATCGTGATTGGCGCCAGCTGCGACGGCCTCGTCACGGCTGGAATGCTGGCCAAGAAGGGCCGCCGGGTCCTGGTGTGCGAGGCGCGCGAGCGCGCCGGGGGCCGCCTCAGGACCGACGAGATCAGCGGAGCGGCGGGCTTCAAGGTCAGCCCGGTCCTGCCCCTCTACGGCGGCATGTCCCCCGACGTGGTCCGCGACCTCGACCTGCTCCGCCACGGCCTCGAGGAGCGCCCCGTCGAGCCCGGCGCGACCCTGCTCCGCCGCGAAGAGCGCCCGCTCCACCTGCCCGCCGGCCGCAAGGAGCAGCAGGCCGCCGCCGCCAAGCTGAGCGAGCGGGACGGCCGCGGCTTCGAGCAGCTCTCGCGCCTCCTGGGCCGCGTGGTGCCGATCCTGCGCAGCCTGCTGGTCCAGGAGCCGCTCCCCTTCAGCCGTCCTTCGCTCCTGGAGGTGCTCACCCGCGCCGGCGCCCCCTGGCGCAGCGCGGCCAAGCGGGCCTGGGACCTGCGCTCGCTGGGCGAGGCCGACCTGCTCGAGCTGCTGCGGATCGCGCCCCAGCCCCTGACCGACTTCGCCGAGGACTGGTTCCAGACCGAGGGGCTGCGGGCCATGGTCGTGCTGCCCGCCCTGCGCGGCTCCTTCATGGGCCCCTACTCGCCGGGCGGCGTGACCAACCTCCTGCTCTGGGAGGCGCTCAACCACTCGCGCCTCGGGCGGGGCGCGCTCCCGCGCGGCGGCATGGGCGCGGTCGGCCTGAGCCTCCTGCGCGCCGCCGAGGCGGCCGGGGCCTCGGTCCGCACCCAAGCCCGCGTCAGCCACATTCGCTGCGAAGGCGGCCGCGCCCTGGGCGTCGTGCTCGAGGGCGGCGAGCAGATCGACGCCACCTGCGTGGTCGCCGCGGGCGACGTGCGCCGCGCGCTGCTGGAGCTGGTCGACCCCCTCGAGCTGGGCCTGAGCGTTCGCCCGCGGATCGAGAACTTCCGCAGCCAGGGCACCGTGGCCCGGATCCACTACGCCCTGGACGGGCTGCCCGAAGCGCCGAGCGGGCTCGACCCCGCCAGCGTGATCCAGCTGGGCGAGTCCCTCGACGAGCTGGAGCGGGCCTTCGACGACGCCAAGTACGGGCGGGCGTCGGCCGAGCCCTGGCTGGAGCTGGTGATCCCGAGCCTGTTCGACCCCGAGCTGGCGCCGAGCGGCAAGCACGTCGCGACGGCCTGGGTCCAGCACGCGCCGCGCACCCTGCGCGAGGGGGGCTGGGACGAGCAGCGCGATCCCTTCGCCGACCGGGTCCAGGCCCGGATCGAGGCCGCCTGGCCGGGCTTCGCGGGCCGGATCACGGCCCGCGAGGTCCTGACCCCCGACCTGCTCGAGGAGCGCTACGGGCTGAGCGGCGGGCACGTGTTCGGCGGGGAGCTGGCCCTCGACCAGCTCTTCACCAACCGCCCCGACCCGACCTGCGGGCGCTACAGCACGCCGGTGGACAACCTCTTCCTGACCGGCTCGGGGACCCACCCCGGCGGCCACCTCGGCGGCGCCAGCGGCTGGAACGCGGCCCAGCGGATCCTGCGCGAGTGGGGCGCCGTCGCGGCGAGGGCGCGCTAGCGCGGTGAGGGCTCGCTGCTAGCGCGGCGGGCCCTGCTGCGGCTTGCGCCGGGGCAGCTTGGGCCCAGGGGCCGCGAAGGCGAGGAAGCCGCGCTTGGCGTCGCGAATGCAGGCGTCCTTCTCCAGCTTGTTGAGGCTGCTGGGGTCGACGGCGGCCTGCAGCTCGATGTGCCCGATCCGGTCGAGCTCGTAGAGGGCCTCCTTGACGCCGTCATCCGAGTAGCCCGCGAAGGGCTTGAGCCCCTCCTTGCCGAAGCGAAGCGCGCTCTTGAGCACCTGGAGCGAGACGGTCCGCTTGGGCCCCTTCCCCAGCTTGAGGACCGCGCGCACGATGCAGCCCTTGAGGTTGGACTCGGCCTTGTTCGCCGACTCCAGCGCCTTGCGCGCCGCGCTCGGCTCCTGGGCCACGATCGTGAACAGGGCCTCGTGCAGGGGCGACTCGAAGGCGCGCCCCTCCTCGTAGCGCGCCAGCTCGCGCCAGTGGACTCCAAGTAGCTTCGCGAAGGACTCGATATCCAAACCCGTCGCCTTGCGCGCCTTCTTCGCCAGGTTCACGATCCCGCTCCTTCCCCCGCAGCGTACGCGCCCAGAGCGACGACTTCCCGTGCCGACGCGATATCGTCCTACAGTGCTCGCGGTCGTCGACCTCACTCCTTGGCTCCTGGCTGGGCTCACCCTCGCGTTCCTGATCGCGATGGCCGGCTTCCGCGCCTTCTGGCGGGTGACCGACACCTCCCCCCTCCGCCTCGAGGAGCCGGACTCGCCTAGCCTCTGGCAGCTGATCAAGCAGCGCCAGGCGCGCCGGCGCGAGCGGCGCCGCCAGCGCGAGGACGCCGCCAGCGCGCCGCGCGTGCGCGCAGCGCCCCGCCCCAGCAACGACGCGCCGCCGCCCGAGCTGCCGGCCCCCCCCTCGCGGCGCAAGCTCATCGCGCGTCTGGCCCAGGTCCTCGACGCCACGCCCAACCACGCCCTGGCCGAGGACCGCTGCCGCGGCCGCCTCGGCCCACACCCCGCCCGCGCCCGCCTGCGCGGCGCCGAGGCGGGGGGCTGGCCGCTCGAGCTCCGCCTCGACCTCGGCCTGGCCAAGGCGCCCCCCCAGGAGCTCCTGGACGCGCCCCTCCCCGACTGGAGCGAGCTCCGCCCGCGCGCCCAGGTCCAGGGCGCCGAGCTGATCCTCGACCTGCGCGTGCCCCACCTGCTCAGCTGGAGCCGGGTCCGCGCGCTCCTGGCCGACGTCGAGGCCTACGCGACCCAGGTCCGCGCGGGCGCTCCCCTGGCCAGCGCCCTGGCCGGCGAGCTCCGCTTCGCCCCCAAGGAGGGCGGCGAGCAGGTCGACTGCCCCTACTGCCGCGACCGCCTCGAGGGCGAGCTGGCCCGCTGCGAGGGCTGCGCGACGGCCCTCCACGCCGCCTGCGCGGACGAGCTCGGCCGCTGCACGACCCTGGGCTGCGCCGCGGGGCGCTTCACGCGCGAGCGCGCTTGACGTAGCCTCTTGGCTCGAATTGGAGGCTTCCGGTGGAAGCACGCCTGACGATTCAAGAGGGCTTCGACGAGGGCACCTCCTTCGTCCTGGCCGCCGGCGACACCAAGACGATCGGCCAGGGTCCGGGCGCGGACTTCGTGCTCGAGGACCCCTTCCTGGCGGCGGTCCACGCCGCGCTGGTGTTCAACCCGCCCGCCTCGTTCATCGTGGTCGACATGGACCCCGAGTCGGTCGGGACGCGGGTCAACCACAAGGTCCTCGCCCCGCGCCACCCCGAGGAGATCCGCGCCGGCGACGTCGTGTGGCTGGGCGAGATCCCCCTCGGCGTCAGCGTCGAGGGCGTCGAGCTCCAGCCGCCGCCCACGCGGCCCGCCATGACGACGGCCAAGCGCGCCAAGGTCGTGGCCGAGGGTCGCTACGAGGTCGAGCGCGAGCTGGGCTGCGGCGCTATGGGCCGCGTGTTCGCCGGGCGGCGCCTGAGCGACGACGCCCCGGTCGCGATCAAGCTCCTGCGCGGCGCCGTCGAGGAGGGCAGCTCCGAGCACACCCGCTTCCTGCGCGAGGGCGCCCTGGCCGCCAAGATCCAGAGCCCCTACGTGGTGGCCGTGCTCGAGGCCGTGGCCGAGCAGGAGCGCGCCTACCTGGTCATGGAGCGCGTCGAGGGGCGCACCCTGCGCGACCTCGTCCAGGAGCGAGGACACCTCGAGGTCGACGTGGCCCTGCGCTGCGCCGAGGAGATCGCCTGCGGGCTGAGCGCGGCGGCCGAGGCCGGGGTCGTGCACCGCGACCTCAAGCCGGCCAACGTGTTCCTGACCCCCGAGGGCGCCGTCAAGCTGGGCGACTTCGGCGCCGCCAAGTCGGTGGCCGAGACGCAGTCCGCCCTGACCATGACTGGCCAGGGGCTAGGCTCCATGGCCTACATGGCGCCCGAGCAGATCGCCGAGGCCAAGCACGTCGAGCCGCGCGCCGACGTCTACGCCCTGGGCGCCACGCTCTTCCACCTCCTGGCCGGGCGCCCCCCCTTCCTGCCCCGGACCGCGACCGACCTCGTGGCGGTGATCAACGACCCGCCGCCCTCCCTGGCGGAGCTCAGGCCCGAGCTGCCCGCGGAGCTCGTGACCCTGGTCGAGGACATGCTCAGCAAGCTCCCCGAGGAGCGCCCCACGGCCAGCGAGGCGCGCCAGCGCCTGGCCGCGCTGCGCGAGGTGAGCTGAGCGGTGCCCTGGTCCCACTGCGGCGTCCCCTTCATCCTCGATCACGAGTCCTGCCCCGGCTGCGGCCAGCGGCGCGACGGGAGCGCCCCCTCGCTCGCCCCGGGCGGCGGCGCCCTGGCCGCGCCGGTCGAGCTCTCGCCCCTCGAGATCGCCATGGGGCGCGCCGCCCTGCAGCGCGGCTACCTCAGCGAAGCCAAGCTGCGCGAGGCGCGCCGGACCCTGGCCAAGGAGCGCGAGGCCGGCAAGAAGACGCCGGGGGGCCTGGTCGGCGTGATCGCGCGCATGGTCGCCCCCGACCAGCGCAAGGACCTCCAGCAGGTCTACCGCTCGCTCCAGCAGGAGCAGGGCGGCGCGCCGGCCCCCGCGCGCCCCCCGACGGGTCAGCACCGTCGCCCGGCCTCGGCCACCGCCACCGTCGGCGCGGCGCCCTCCTTCGCGAGCGAGGCCCCCGATCCCGGCGGCCTGCCCACGGTGGCCGGCTTCACGATCGTGCGCGAGCTGGGCAAGGGCGGCATGGGCGCGGTCTACGCGGCCAAGGCCTCCTTCATGGACGGCGTGGTCGCGCTCAAGCTGCTCGGCCCCAAGGCCAGCGAGCTCGACGTCGACCGCTTCCGGGTCGAGGCCAAGGCCAGCACGCGCCTGCGGCACCCGCACATCGTGCAGATCTACAAGCACGGCCAGAGCGAAGACGGACGCCACTTCATCGCCATGGAGCTCGTGGACGGGATGTCGCTCGAGGACCGCTTGATCGGTGACGCCAAGCTGGCCCCGCGCCACGCGGCCGAGCTGGCGGCCAAGGTCGCCGACGCCCTCGCCTACGCCCACGCCCAGGGGGTCCTGCACCGCGACCTCAAGCCGCACAACGTGCTCCTCGACAAGGCGGGCGAGCCCAAGCTGACCGACTTCGGCCTGGCCAAGCTCGAGGACCGCACCCGCTCGCTGACCGCCTCGGGCACGGTCCTGGGCACGCCGGCCTACATGTCGCCCGAGCTGGCCAAGGCCGACAAGAGCAAGATCGGCCCCGCGACCGACGTCTACGGCCTGGGCGCGACGCTCTACCGCGCCCTGACCGGGAGCCTGCTCTTCGACTCGGGCGGCATGGCCGGGCTGCTGATCAAGATCGTGACCCAGGAGCCGAGAGCGCCGCGCGAGCTGGCGCCCGAGGTGCCCGAGGCCCTCGAGAAGATCGTGCTCCGCTGCCTGGCCAAGGACCCCGAGCAGCGCTACCCCGGGCCGGCCCAGCTCGCAGAGGCCCTGCGCGCGTTCCTGGCCGGCGGCGACCCCGAGGGCAGCGGCGCGAGCGAGAGCAAGCGCGGCTTCTTCGGGCGGCTCTTTCGCAGCAAGCAGGAGTGAGGCTGCTCCCATGGACCTACGTGCAACGACCCTCCTCCTCGCCCTCCTGCTCGCGCCTGCCCAGGCGCAGCAGGTGCAGGACGCGCCCCCCTCCGAGGAGGGCCTGCGCTGGCAAGGCGAGCCCTTCGCCAAGACCCGCGCTGCCCTGCGCGGCGAGCCCGGCCCCGCGCTCAGCGCCGCCCTCGGCACGGTCGAGGCCATGGGCCCCCTCGCCCGCGCGGCCTTGCCCGAGCTGCGCCGGCTGCTCGAGCACGAGGACGCAGCCCTGCGCACGGCCGCGATCCAGGCCCTGGGGGCGCTCGGCAGAGAAGCCTCGAGCGCGAGCACCCGGCTCGGGGCGCTGCTCCAGGACGCCGACCCCGCCGTCCGTGGCGCCGCCGCCGTCGCGCTGGGCCAGATCGGCCCTGCCGCCGCGCCCGCGGTGCCCGCCCTGCTCGCCGCCTGGAAGGACGCAGGCCTGCGCCCCGCCCTGGCGCAGGGCCTGGCCGGGATCGGCAGCGCCAGCGTCACGGCCCTCCCCCAGCTGCGGGAGAGCTGGCTGCGCGGCAAGGGCGAAGAGCGGCAGCGCGCGGGGGAGGCCCTGGCCCGGATCGGGGGCGAGGGCGTCGGCCCGCTGCTGCTGGTCGCGCGCGACCGCGCTCAGCCGCCCGAGCTGCGCGCGCTGGGGTGCGCGCTCGCGGGGCGCGTCCGCGGCAAGGTGGCCGAGAACGTGCGCGCGGACCTGTGGCTGCTCCTCACCGACGCAGACCCCCAGTCCTGGGACCTGGCCAAGGAGGGCTTCGGCGCCCAGGCCGAGTGGTATCGAGACGTCCTGCCGGTGCGCTTCTGGCTCAACGCGGCGCTCAGCAAGTCGCCCCCTCCAGCCCACAAGCAGGCGCTGGAGGACGTCAAGCAGCTCCTCGCCGACGCCGAGCCCTTCCTGAAGCGGATCGAGGGGGACCCCGGTCAGCCCGCTGCGATCCCCGCCCTGGTCGAGCTCCTGGCCGAGGGCAAGGGCGAGCTGGCGGCGCAGGCGGAGGACTGGCTGCTCCAGCACGCGCGCCAGAGCATGGCCGTGATCGAGGCCCTCGAGCGGCTCCCGCCCAAGCACCCGCGCGCCGAGGCCTTCCTGCGCCAGCTCACGGGCCGCCCGCCCCTGCCCGCGGTCGACGACCTGCCCAAGCCCGCCCAGGGGCAGCGCTACGTGTTCCAGACCCAGATCAGCACCAGCGGCAACCCCTTGACCATGGACATGATCTACACGATCGAAGAGGTCCACCCCGACAAGATCGTCTACTCGGTCGAGACCACGGTCATGGGCCACACCACCAACGTGCCCAAGCAGGAGTGGCGACGGCAGGCGGGGCCGCAGGGCCCGCTGGGAGTCCAGCCCAACGCCCAGACCAAGGCGCGCGAGGAGACCCTCACGATCGCGGGCCGGACCTGGCGCGCGCGGGTCTACGAGACCACCCTCAACAACATGACCAGCACGACCTGGCTGCCCTGGAGCGACGCGGGCCCGACCTGGCCGCCCTTCCTCAAGGTCCACAGCGTGAGCGGACAGAGCACGACCCGCATGGAGCTGGTCAAGGTCGAGCTCCCCTGACGACGGCCCCCGCGAGCGCGCCGTGATCCCAGCCTTCGTCACTGGAGCGGCCGCGGCCGCTCCCGCAGCCTGCTGCCCGCCGTGGACTCGCCGGTCACCAGCCTCCGATCGACCGCACCAGCACCTACCTCGTCAGCGGGCACGCCGAGCCGGTTCAGGGTCGCAACCTGGTTTGGCGGCGGCTGCGCGGCGACGACCTCCACCCGGGGCAGATCGGCCAGGGCGGCTGCCGCGCGCTCGTGCTGGCCGACAGCGGTCGAGCCGTGGCCGGCGGACCCCTGGGAGAGCTGAGCTACTTCGAGCCCCACGAGCGGGCGTGGAGCGACCTGATCCAGGCGGGCGAGGTCGCGC
Organism: uncultured bacterium; assembly: GCA_937911525.1. GTDB lineage: Bacteria > Planctomycetota > J058 > J058 > J058 > NORP233. The sequence goes on along the minus strand of CALDQK010000078.1, from coordinate 10,892 downwards.
GGATCCACGAGCGGAAGGTGCGAGCGCTCGCTTGGCGCGGCGGACGTGTTCGACTGGCGCGGCGCACTCCTGCAGCAGGCCGACCAACACGAGAGAGCCCGCGCCGATCTCCAGCGGGCCCACGAGCTCGAACCCACGGTCGACCGCAAGTGCATGTTGGCCGCCAACCCGGCGGACCTGGGGAATCGCGCCGAAGCGTACGCGCACCTCGAGCAGATCCTGGCTCGGCAAGAGCACCCGAGCGCGCTCCAGCTGCGCGGCCTGCTGCGAATCCAAGCGGGAGAGACGCGCGCCGGCAAGGCCGACCTCCGTGGCTGCCTCGAGATCGCCAGCCCGAACGACCAGGAGCGGCTCCGCGAGCAGCTCCGCGGTCTAGGGATCGACCTGAGCGACGACTAGAGCCCCTCGCGGCCCGCGAGGTCGTAGCAGGCCATCAGGCAGTCCCGCAGGTTCCCCTGGTGCTCGCGGTAGAGGGCGTCGGCGCGCGCGCGCCAGCGCTCGGCGTCGGCGGGCTGGGTCAGCTCACCGATCAGCTCGACCAGGAGCGCGGGGGTCGTCGCGTGCTCGCGCAGCACCGGCAGCCGCAGCGGCGCCGGCAGGGGGCCGTGGGCGGTGACCAGCAGCCCGGCGGCGCGGCGGGCCGCGCTGCGGAGGCGGGTCCGACCCCATAGCCCGAGCTGCTCCGCGCCGTCGAGGAGCAGCCACTGACCGGCGGGACGCGCCAGGAAGGCCCGCCAGGCGGCGCGCTCCGTGGGCTCGTTGCCGTGCAAACGCAGCAGGCGGACCGCCTCGCCGCGCTCGCGCAGCGCCGTCGCCAGCTCCTCGAGGAGGGTCGTCTTGCCGCTCCCGTGCGGCCCGATCAGGGCGCCCCGCCGCTCGGCCAGCAGGCGCGCGAAGAGCGCCCGCCGCTCGTGCGCGGTGAGGCGGTAGCGGAGCCGATCCAGGCGCTGGACGCGGAAGGGGTTGTCGGCGGGGCGCAGCCGGGTCACGAGGAGGGCTCGATCTTGAAGGCCGCCTTGGGCGGCTTGTCCTGCTCGTCCTCCTCGGGGAGCTCGAGCTCCTGACCCTCGGGCGCGATCGTGATCTCGGTCGTGACCCGCTCGCCGCCGCCCGTGCGCAGCTCGAGGGTCCAGGTGAGCGTGATCAGCTGGCCGGAGAAGCTGTAGGGCTCCTCGGGGAGGACCAAGCGGAAGGGCTGCTCCTCGCTCCGGTCGCGCGCGGCGAGGTCCTCGACCAGGACGACCTCCGAGTTGGAGTCGCCTCGCCCCGAGGTCTCCCAGCCGAGGGCGACCTGGACCATGCCCGGCGTGGAGGGCAGGTCCCAGGCGACCAGCCCGCGCAGCTCCTCGCCGGGGGCGTAGCGGGCGCCGGCGGGCAGCTCGATCCGCAGGGGTCCCTCGCTCTGGACCAGCGGCTCGCCCTCGGGGAGCGGCTCGTGGCCGCCGGGGACCACGTCGATCGGGTAGGTCTCGTTGACGTCGGGCCAGTTGGGGATGTCGCCGTGGACGACGATCTGCCAGCGGATCTCGTTTCGCGGCGCCTTGAAGGTCGGGACGCTCAGGGCGGGCAGGGTGAACTCCACGCTGTCGGAGGTGGGGCAGCTGCTGCGCTGGTAGAGGGTCTGGCGGAAGAAGGTGTTGGTCGCGGTGGTGGTGTTGGTGCCGCGCCGATAGGTCGCCCGCTCCTCGCCCTCGAGCCGGACCGAGAAGGCCTGGAAGCGCTTGGCGTCGCCCTCGACCGAGAACACCAGCTCGGCGTGCTCGCCCAGGGCCGGGCTGCCGGGGTCGAGGCGGACGCTGATCTTGGGGTTGAACAGGGCGAGGAAGGTGTAGACCACGCCCACGATCAAGCCGATCCCGATCGCGATGAAGGGGAGCAGGAAGCAGATCACGAACCCGCTGCCGTCGCGAACGCTCGAGACGGCGCCCGTGCCCACGATCCCGTTCCAGAACAGGCAGAACACGCTGACCGCGATGAAGGCCGCCTTGGGGCTGCTCTGGCTGTCGAGGGTCTGGGAGTCGCGCACGCCCTGGCGCCGCGGGGCCTTGCGAGCGGCCCCCGCGGCCTTGCGCACCAGCGCGCCGCGGGTCGCGCGTCTGGGAGCCCGCGAGCGGGGCTCGGGCTCGGGCTCGGGCTCGGAGCGGGTGGGCACGAGGCGCTCGCCGGGTCCCGGCTGCGAGCTGGCGCCGCCGCCGCGCAGCGAGGCCATCAGCCCGACGCCGCCGACGAGGACGAAGATCAGCGGAATGAAGGCGAACACCACGTCGTGCCCGCCCTCGCGATCGAGCACCGCCCGGTAGTGGTCGGCGGGGTCGACGTAGCAGGTCCGCTCGGGCTTGGCCTTGAGCCGCGCGACGGCCTCGTCGCGCCAGCCGCGGGATGAGGAGGAGCCGACGTCGAAGCCATAGTCCTCCGAGAGGTACTCCATCCCGTCCAGCTCGTAGCGGTAGAGCACCTTGATCGAGTAGGTCGTCGAGTCGTCGCTGCGGTGGGACTGGACCTCGGCCCGCTGAACCACGCAGGGGACCTCCATCCAGGCCTGTGCCTGGTGCGCCTCGTACATCGGGTAGAGGAAGAGCCCGACGAAGACCCCGGCGCCGATCAGGAAGAAGATGCCCGAGAAGCAGGCGCCGGCGCAGCGGCCGCCGCCTTGGCTGGAGCCCTGCCCGCTCCCCGACTCCTCCTGGCTGCCGCCGCCGCTGAGCAGGCTGCCCCACACGCCGAGCAGGATCAGGAAGGGGATCCCTCCGAAGATGCTCCCGAACATGATCTGGGGGTAGTTGACCTTGCCGTGGCCGCCGTGGAGGACCGCCTGCTCGGCGTCCTGCGGGTCGACATAGCAGCTGACCATGGCGCCGACGGGGTAGGCGTGGGGGATCCGCAGCGCCTCGGAGACGCTGTAGCGGTCGTCCTTGCCGAAGGAGTAGCGCTCGGAGACGAACTGCTCTCCTTCGTGCACGTAGCTGTAGACCACGTGCGGCTGCCAGCCGCGATCCGTCTCGCCGACCTCGCTCGCGACGACCGTGGCATCCGCCGTGGGCCAGGAGAGCGAGCCGCTGCCCGCTTGCCCCTCCTGATAGGCCTGAAAGGCCAGTCCCCAGCCGACCGCCACGAACACGCCGAGGAAGGCCGTCACAAAGAGTCGTCCGCAGAGCTTCCCGATCATGGCGAGGAGGATATCCGCGCGCGCCGCCCCTCGCAGTTACATGGCGCGTAACGGGCGCTACCCTGTCCGACCCGTTCCATCGGAGGACCCCATGAGCCGCCCCCTGCTGATGATCCCGGGCCCGATCGAGGTCAGCGCAGCCGTCGTGGCCGCCGCCGCGGCGCCGCCCCTCAGCCACCTCGACCCGGCCCTGATCGAGGCCTACGCCGGGGCCCTGGGCGACATGCGCCGGGTGTGGCAGTCGAGCAGCGAGAGCCAGCCCTTCGTGGTCGCGGGCGCGGGCTCGCTCGCCATGGAGAGCGCGGCGGTCAACCTGCTCGACCCGGGCCAGCGCGCCTGCGTGGTCGTGACCGGCTACTTCGGCGACCGAATGGCCGAGATGCTCCGCCGGCGCGGGGTCGAGGTCCGCGAAGCCCGGATGCCGGCCCCCGGCGAGCTGCCCAGCCTGGAGGAGGTCGCGCGGGCCGCCGAGGGCTGCCAGGCCCTCTTCGCGACCCACGTCGACACCTCGACCGGCGTCCGCACCGACGCCGAGGCCCTGGCCAAGCTGGCCCGGGAGCGCGGCCTGCTCTCGGTGTTCGACGGGGTGTGCGCCACGGCCGCCGAGCGCTTCGCCCAGGAGGCCTGGGGCGCCGACGTCTACCTGACCGCCTCCCAGAAGGCGATCGGCCTCCCGGCCGGCCTCGCGCTCTGGGTCGCGAGCCCCCGCGCGCTCGAGGCCCGCGCCGCGCTGAAGGTCGCCCCGCCGATGTGCCTCGACTGGGAGGTGTGGCGCCCGATCCAGCAGGCCTACGAGGCCGCCCAGAAGAGCTACTTCTCGACCCCCGCCACGACCCTGATCATGGCCCTGCGGGTCGGCCTGCAGGAGCTGGTCAGCGAGGGGATCGAGGAGGTGTTCCAGCGCCACGAGCGCGCGGCCCGCGCCATGCGCGCCGCCTGGAGCTCGCTGGGGCTGGAGCTCCTGCCGAGCGACGAGGCCTGGACCGCCAACACCCTCAGCGCGCTCCGCTACCCCAAGGGCGTCGACGCCTCGCTGCTGGGCCGGATCAAGGAGCACGGCGCCGTCGTCGCGGGCGGGCTGCTGCCCGAGCTCAAGACGCAGTATTTCCGGGTCGGCCACATGGGGGTCGTGACCAAGCGACCGGACGACCTGCTGCGCACGGTCCGCGCCGTGGGCGCTGCGCTGGGCGAGAGCGGCCACGCCTGCGACGTCGAAGCGGCGGCCGCGGCGGCTCAGGAGATCCTGGGCTAGCCGAAGAAGGGACGAAACTCCTCGCCCTCGGCCCAGTCCTACCCCCAACCGGGGAGGGCCCGTGCCGAGTCCGCTTTCGATCCACGTTCAGGAGCGCGCGCTGCGCTGCGCGCTGTGCCACGGCGAGGCATACGGTTCACTAACCCGCTGCACGGGCTGCGGGACCCTCGGTCACCAGGAGTGCTTCGCGGGGCTCAGCCGCTGCCCGACGCTGGGCTGCCAGCCCATGGACTCCGGCGGCTCGTCGCCGGCGGTGGTCGCGCGCCCGCGACACCAGGCCTACCGCCGTCTGCCTGGACTGCAGGCACTTCGCGAGGTCTTCGCCTCGGACACCGCGCACCTGCTCTTCAGCATGGTCACGGGCCTCGTGGTGCTCGCGGCCTACTTCACCCCTCGTAACGACGAGCAGCCCTTGGAGCGGGGCACCCGACAGCTCGAGCGAGCCTGCCGGATCTACCGCGGCCTGCGGGGGCGCTGGCCGCGCGACCTCGACGTGCTCGTGCGCTACCGCCACTACGGCGCCTTTCCCCGCTACACGGCGGCGGGGAAGCCCTACGCCCTCCTCGAGCACGAGGGGCACCTGCTCCTGGTGTGGGAGACCCGCGAGGGTTGGCGTCTGCACGAGGTCGCTGAGGTTACGAGCGCCGAGTGAGGACGGCCGGGGTGGTGTGTCCGAACGCTAGTGGGGGGCTCCTTGGAGGAGCCATGGAACTGAACTTCTGCGCGCCGCCCTCGTCATCGCGGCGAGGGCCAGTCAGCGATCGGGGGAGGTCCGCATGAAGCTCGTCCTGCGGGCCGACCCTGCCCTGACCTGCGCGGTGTGCAACACCGACGCCTTCGGCGACCTGATCTGCTGCGAGGGCTGCGGGGTGCTCGGGCACGAGGCCTGCCTGAGCGAGGTCGGCGCCTGCCCCGGCAGCGAGTGCGAGGTCCAGCGGGCCCCGGCCTTCGTGCCCGAGCGCGCGCGGCGACGACGCCTGCCCTGGGTGCAGGGCCTGGCCGTGGTGACCCTGCTCGCGTTGGGCGCGGTGGCCGCCCACGTCGCCTCAGGCTGGCCCTCGCCGGACGAGGTCCGCCAACTGCGCCTGATCGAAGCCTGCAAGGCCTTCAAGGAGCGTCGGGCGCGCTGGCCCACGGACATCGACGAGCTGTCCTTGATCTACGTGGAGCGCAGGGCGCGCCAGACCCCGCGGGGCGGCGCCTACCAGCTCACGCACAGCGAGGGCTCCCTGCTCCTGGTGTGGCCGGACGGCGAGGGCGGCTGGGCCGCGCGGGAGGTCCGATGAGCGACCTCCTCCGCTGCGCGATCTGCCACGACGAGCCCCGCGGTCCCCTCCACCGCTGCCCCTGCGGGACCCTCGCGCACCGCGAGTGCTCGAGCGAGCTGGGCCGCTGCCCGACCCTCGGCTGCGCGCTCCCGCCCCCCCGTCCGCGTCGCCTGCGCACGCCGACCCAGGCCGAAGGCGACTGGCCCGAGGTCGCCGCCGGCCTCTGCGAGCGCGCCTTCAGCCTGCTCTTCGTCGACCAGCCCGGCTGGGGCGGAGCGCTGGTGCTCCTGATCCTGGCGTGCGCCGGCGTGTTCGTGGCGCCAGGTCTGCGCACCGACCGCGGCGAGGACACCGTGATCGTCAAGCGAGCCTGCCGGACCTACCAGCGCACCTTCGGCGCGCTGCCCACCTCCATGGGCCAGCTCCACTGCCTGGCCAGCGAGCCGCGGATCCCGCACTACGCCAGCGGCAAGGCCTACTACCGCCTCGTGCGCGGGCGCGAACGCCTCTTCCTGGCCTGGGGCCGCGAGGGCAGCTTCGAGCTGCGCCCGGTGGCCTGGCTCGAGCGAGTCGAAGACGGGTGAGCGCGGCGGGGTTGCGCTGCGCGGTCTGCCACGGTCCCGCCCGGGGAGCCTTGCGGCGCTGCCCCTGCGGCTCGCTCGCCCACCGCGAGTGCCGGGACGAGCTCCGCCGCTGCCCGACCCTGGGCTGCCGCGCCCCGGCGCGTCCCGTGGGCTCGCAGGGCGGCCCGGGCTGGGGCGACGAGCTAGGCGCCTGGCTGCGCGCCGCCGGCGGCCTGCTGAGCCTCGGGCTGCGCGCGCTCTGCCCGACCCTGTTCGAACTCGGACTGCTCCTGCTCGCGATCTCGGTCCTGGTCCCTACCTTCGGTGACCCGAGCCGTGACGCCGCCTGGTTCGACCGCGGACGGCTGAGTTCCCTCAGCGACAACTACCTGCAACAGCAGGGGCGCCTTCCGGCGTCGATCGAAGAGCTCCCGGAGGGGCGCCCTCGCTACGCCCCCAACGGCGAGCTCTACCACCTTGCCCAGGTCGAGCAGGGCCGGCTGCTGCTGTGGTGGCGCGCGGACGAGGGACCTGGCCTGGAGGTCCGCGAGCTCCTCCAGCACGAAGTGAGGGAGCGCGCGCCATGAAGATCACCCTCCAAGCCCGCCCGATCCGCTGCGCGCTCTGCCACGACGAGGCCTACGGCGCCCTCGGGCGCTGTGCGCTGTGCGGGACCCTCGCCCACCAGGACTGCTTCGCGAGCCTGGGCCGCTGCCCGACCCTGGGCTGCCGCGGCCGCCTGCCGCTTCCCCAGCCCGTCGAGCGGGTGGACCTCCGCGCTTGGCTGGCCAGCGCGGGCAAGTTCGTGCTGAGCCTCTTGCTCGAGCCCTGCGGCTGCTGGGTCGCAGTTCTCGTGATCCTGGGGGTGATCGGCGCCCTGGCGGTCCCCGCGGAGTCCACCAGCAGTGGCGCCAATCGGGACACTTGCAGCGAGCAGATCCGCGCCGCCTGCTGGACCTTCCGCGAGCGGCGGGGCCGTCTGCCGCAGACCCTGGCCGAGCTCGACGAAGCCCGCCTCGGCCCGCGCTACGCGGCGCCCCTCAGCCGCACGCGCTACAGCCTGGCGCGCGACCAGAGGCGCCTGCTCCTGGTGTGGACCCAGGGGCGCGAGACGCGCGCCCTGGAGATCGGCCCGCTCACCAGCTCGCTGAACGTGGCCGCGGTCGCGAGCGGGGACTAAACCTCCCCGCCGCGGGCGCGTCTTCAGGGCGGGAGGATCGATGGAGGTCACGCTCCGCCGCCAACGCCTGCGCTGCGCGCTCTGCCACGACGAGGCGGTCGGGCACCTCGTGCGCTGCCGCTTCTGCGGCGTGTTCATGCACACCGAGTGCAAGGCCGAGTTCGGGCGCTGCCCCTCCCTCGGCTGCGTGGCGAGCGCGCCGCCCCTCCCGGCCCCCGTCGTGATCGAGCTGAGCGAGGCGCCCCCGGCCGACCCCGTGCCCCGCTGGGTGGAGCTGCGCCAGCGCCTGCGCTGGCCGCCCTGGTGGGCCCTGGTGGGCGCCTGCGTGCTGACGGTGGCGGCGCTGGCCGTCGACCAGCGCGCGCCGAGCTTCTTCGGCTGCGAGCTGCGCGTGCACGAAGCCGAGCTCCGCCGCGCGGACGCCAAGGCGATCGGCGACGCGCTCAAGCTGCACCGCGTCCGCACCGGGCGCTGGGCGCGCTCGCTGCACGAGCTGATGGTCGGACCCGAGGGCCCTTTCCTGGACGAGCTGCCGCGCACCCAGCGAGGGGAGCCCTATCGCCTGGCCTGGGAGCTGGGGCGGGCCTACGTGCTCTCGCCCGACGCCAAGGGGGACCTCGTCGCGACGCTCGCGCTCGAGCGCTGACGACCGCCCTTGCCCTCGCCCGCCCCCCGGCGAAGATCGCGGCATGCCGGGACGCATTGCCGTAGTCGACGCCGAGAACCGCTTCGTGCGCTGGGAGGATCGCCACACGATCCACGTCGAGCGCTTGATCCACCGCTCGATCCACGTGCTGGTCTTCGACAGCGCGGGGAAGCTGGTGATCCAGCGCCGCCACCGCGACAAACAGACCCACCCGGGCTACTGGGACATGAGCTGCGCCGGCCACGTCGAGGAGAGCGACTACACGGGCGGCCCCGACGAGGAGCTCGACCGGGTCTACGCCGAGGTCGCCGCGCGCGAGGTCGAGGAGGAGCTGGGCGTCAGCCCCACCTTGAGCGAGCTGGCGCACTTCCCCCCGCTGGCGGGGGTGCACTACGAGCAGATCCGCCTGTTCCGCGCCACCCACGACGGCCCCTTCACGATCCAGGCCGAGGAGGTCGAGGAGCTCCAGCGCGTCAGCCCGAGCGAGCTCGCGGCCCTCGGCGAGCAGGAGCCGGTGACCGAGGCTCTGCGCTTCTTCGCCGCCTGGGCGAGCGAGCGCGGCCTGTGGGCCTGAAGCCCCTCCACGAGCTGATCGCGCCCGGCGGCGGGATCGTCCGCACGGGCCACCGCGGCGCGCGCGGGCTGGCGCCCGAGAACACGCTGCCCGCCTTCCGCGCCGGCGTCGAGGCCGGCGTCGACGTGCTCGAGTTCGACGTGCAGCAGACCAAGGACGGCCAGATCGTGGTGATCCACGACCCGACCGTCGACCGCACCACCGACGGCTCGGGGCTGGTGGCCGAGCAGACCCTGGCCGAGCTCAGGGCCCATGACGCGGGCTACCGCTTCAGCCGCGACGGCGGCGAGAGCTTCCCCTTCCGCGGGCAGGGCGTGGCGATCCCCCGCCTGGAGGAGGTGCTCGAGGCCTTCCCCGAGCACCGCTTCACGGTCGAGCTCAAGCCCTCGCCCTACCCCGACTTCGTCGAGCGAGTGGTCACGATCCTGCGCGAGCTGGCTCCCGAGCGCGCGGTGGTCGGCGCCTTCCCCCACGGCCTGCTGGGGCGCTTTCGTCGCCTGGCCCCCGAGGTCCCGACCGGCTGCTCCTCGCGCGAGATCACCTTCTTCTATGGGCTGCACCTCGTCGGCCTCGGCGGCTGGCTCGGCTCGCAGGCGCGGATCCTCCAGATCCCGCGCTTCAGCGACCACGACCGCGACCGCGGGATCCCGCTCACCACCCCGCGCCTGATCCGCGCCGCCCACGGCAGCGGGCGCTCGGTGCAGGTGTGGACGATCAACGAGCCCGAGATCATGGAGCAGCTGCTCGACCTCGGCGTCGACGGGATCACCACCGATCGCCCCGACCTGCTCAACGAGGTCCTCGCCCGGCGCAGCGCCAAGGCCGAGTAAAGGCGGGACGGGAATGTCCGAGGTGCGAGTCAAAGTGCTAGCGCGACGAGAGCAACGGTTCTTGCCATTGCGCGGGGGCGCGCGAGGTCTATAAAGGAAGAGGCTCGAGCGGGAGCCACGAAAGGTTCTTGGAATGACGTCGAAGGTGCGCGTGTTCGCCAACCTCGAGCTCGGCTTCGAGCTCCCCGAGGACAGCGACGTCGACACCGATTCCTTCCTCAAGCAGAAGGAGCGCAAGCTCCTGCGCTTGCTGAAGCGGCTCGCCGAAGAGGACCCCGAGATCGCGGGCGCCCTCGAGGGGCTCGAGTTCGAGGGCTTCGTCTACGACAACGCCTACGAGACTCAGGCCAGCGGCTACTACCACAACAAGCACGACGACCGCGCTGGCAAGAACTAGCCCCTCGTTGCGCGCCCGCCCCGCCTCTCGCTAGCCTGGCTCGACTGGCGGAGGCCCAGCTTGAACGACGACCTCGCGGCGCGCATGCGCGGGCTCTCCCGCGCCTTCCTCTTGGTCCTCGCCCTCACGATCGGGGCCGGCGTCTACGAGAAGACGCGCTACGACCGCTACACCCCCGCCAAAGGGACCGTGGTCGGGATCCACCGCGACCACCTCGGCGCGAAGCTGCAGATCAAGCTCGACTCGGGCCAGGACGTGAGCGCCTGGATCAGCGACAGGGACCGCTACTCCTGGCGCGGCCAGGTGGGCAAGCCGATCTCGGTCCTCCAGGACGACCAGGTCGCCACCCGGGTCCACGTGCCCGGGGTCTACCACAACTTCAAGCTGACCCTCTGCCTGACCTTCCTGTGCTTGATCCTGCTGGTGGTCAACGTCAGCCTGCGCGTTCGACTCGCGTCCTCGGGCTAGCGGCTTGGGTCGACAGCGTCGGCGCGAGCGTCGAGACGGCAGCTGGCAGAAACCCTCAGCTAGCCTCAAAGCACAGGACCCGCGAGAGCTGTCTCTCGCGGGTCCTGTCGTAGGCGACACCCGGATTCGAACCGGGGAATGACGGATTTGCAATCCGTTGCCTTACCACTTGGCTATGTCGCCGAAGCGGCGGAATCATACTCAGGGCCAGGGGAGGCGGCAACCGTCGGGCCGCCCTACTTGCGAGCTGCGGGAGCCCCCTTGGCGGCGGCCTTGGCCCGGTCGAAGCGCGCCTCAGCGGCCAAGAGCGCGCGCTGGGTCGCCTGATCGGCTTGGATCAAGCCCGGGCGACGGCGCAGGGTCGCCGCCAGGCGCTGGCGGGCCTTCGCGAGGGCCGCGTCGGCGGCCGCGATCCGCTCGGGCAGGCGCGCGAGCTCCTGGACCCGCTCCAGGGCATTGCTGCGCGACCGCCGCCGACTCTCGGCGCAGCTGCGCGCCTCCTCGACGCGGCGGGCGAGGCGCTGGCCCTCGTCGCGATGGGCGCGGCA
>CALDQK010000077.1 GCA_937911525.1 uncultured bacterium | reverse complement strand
GAGGGCGGCTCTCGCTCAGCGACGAACGAGTCAGAGAGGAGTGGCTCAGCGACAGGTCACTCGAAGCTCGTCCGCGCCGCGGCTCTCTTGCTCTCGGAGGGTCCTGGAGCTCTCTGCGAGTCCTCTGCGTCCTCTGCGTCTCTGCGGTTCGAACGACGCGCCCGAACCCGACCGCGCCGAGCCTTGTTTGGCCGCCCAGCGGCGCTGCCTGAACTAACTGCCGTGAACAGGCGGTAGGTAGGTCGCTCGCCTTCCCGCTCTCGCAGCCTCCCGAACCTCCGCCCACCACCAACGGCACTCCACTTGCGGTTGTCCTCTGCCAGCGGGCCCCTGCGCCCCTAACTCCTGTAAAGACAGAGCCCGCCGCCCCAAGGCGGCCATCCCGACGCAGCGGAGGCAGTCGAAATGGCAGACAGCGCGACCGTGGAGAGCCACAGCTTCCAGGCCGAGACCCAGTCCGTCCTCAACCTGGTGATCAACTCGCTCTACACCCACAAGGAGGTGTTCCTGCGCGAGCTGATCAGCAACGCGTCCGACGCCTTGGACAAGGCGCGGGTCACCGCCCTGACCGAGCACGACCTCCTCGGCGACGACACCGAGCTCAAGCTCTGGCTCTCGACCGACGAGGACGCAAAGACCCTCACGATCTCGGACAACGGGATCGGGATGAGCCACGACGAGCTGGTCGAGAACCTGGGCACGATCGCCAAGTCGGGCAGCCGCGGCTTCGTCGAGGCCCTCAGCGGCGACGCCAAGGCGGACGCCAACCTGATCGGGCAGTTCGGCGTCGGCTTCTACTCGGCCTTCCTGGTCGCGGACCGCGTGACCGTGATCAGCCGCGGCGCCAAGAGCGAGCAAGCCTGGCGCTGGGAGTCGCAGGCCGAGGGGACCTACACGATCCAGCCCGGCGAGCGCGAGCGGCGCGGCACCGACATCGTGCTCCACCTGCGCGAGGACCAGACCGAATACCTCGAGGGCTACCGCCTGACGAGCCTGATCCGCAAGTACTCCGACTTCGTCGAGTACCCGATCGAGCTCAGCCGGACGCAGACCGAAGGCGAGGGCGACGAGGCCAAGACCAGCGTCGTGACCGAGACGGTCAACAAGGGCCAGGCCCTGTGGACCCGCCCCAAGAGCGAGATCACCGACGAGCAGTACGAGGAGTTCTACAAGCACGTCGCCCACGACTGGGAGGCGCCGCTGGCCCGCAACCACTTCAAGATCGAGGGCACCCAGCTCTTCACGGGCCTGCTCTTCCTGCCCAAGCGCCCGCCCTTCGACCTGCACATGCGCGACTCCAAGTCGGGCGTGCGGCTCTACGTCAAGCGTGTGTTCGTGATGGACCAGTGCGACGCGCTGGTGCCCGAGTACCTGCGCTTCGTCCGCGGAGTCGTCGACAGCGACGACCTGCCGCTGAACGTCTCGCGCGAGGTCCTGCAGGAGGACCGCCTGGTCCGCCAGATCCGCAGCCAGGTGACCAAGAAGTCCTTGGACATGCTCCAGGAGCTCGCCGACGAGCGGCCGGAGGACTACCTCAAGTTCTGGGGCGACTTCGGGCGCGTCCTCAAGGAGGGCCTCCACAGCGACACCAAGAACAAGGACAAGCTGGCCAAGCTGCTCCGCTACCACAGCTCGACCCAGGAGCAGCCGACCTCGCTCGACGACTACGTGTCCCGCATGAAGGAGGGTCAGGAGAAGATCTACTTCATCAGCGGCCCCGACAAGGACTTCCTCGCCAAGAGCCCTCACATCGAGGGCCTCAAGGCGCGCGGCTACGAGGTGCTCTTCTTCACCGACCCCGTCGATGAGTGGGTCGCGATGTCGCTGACCGAGTTCGAGGGCAAGCAGCTCGTCTCGGCGATGAAGGGCGAGCTCGACCTCGACGACGAGGGCGAGGAGGGCGAGGAGACCAAGGGCGAGGAGCTCGGCGGCCTCGTGGGCGCGGTCAAGGGGATCCTGGGCGAGCGGGTCCGCGCCGTGCGCTCGACGACCCGCCTGACCGACTCCCCGGTGTGCCTGGTCTCGGGCGCCAACGACCCCGGCGCCAACCTGGAGCGGATCCTCAAGCAGGCCGGCGCCGACACGGGGCCGATGCCCTTCGCGGGCGGCGGGCGCGTGCTCGAGCTCAACGCCAAGCACCCCCTGATCGAGTCCCTCCAGAGCCTGGTCGGTAAGGAGGAGCACAGCAAGAAGCTGAGCGACTGGACCGAGCTGCTCTACGACCAGGCGCTCCTGACCGAGGGCAGCAAGATCGCCGACCCGGCGGGCTTCGCGCAGCGCATGAACGCGCTCTTGCTCCAGGTCAGCCAGGGCCTCGGCGGCGCGGAGGCCAGCGAGGGCGAGTAGGCCCCTTGGTCGCGACCACCGTGGGCGCCGGCGCTTCGCGTCGGCGCTCGCGTCGTTGGTTGGCCCTCAGCGGTTGCGCTTAGACCAGGCCCGTCCAGGCCAGGATCCGGTCCAGGAAGAGGGCCACGGCGATCTTGATCGGGATCAGGCCGATCAAGGTCCCGATCAGGTGCGGGAGGAAACGCACCCCCGAGACGGCCAGCGCGTAGTTCAGCCAGGGGCTGGTCCAGAACACCAGCCGCAGCAGCGCCACGGTGCGGATCGGGTGCTCGTCGATCTGGCCCATCGCGCGGGCCAGGGTCCGCTTGGCCCAGCTCGCGTCGTCCCTCTCGCTCGGGCCGCTGCCGCTGAGCAGGTCGCCGCCGACCAGGCGCACCAGGACGAACACCAGACACACGGCGGCCGTCCCGCCCAGGTAGGCCGCGAGGCCCCCGCCCAGGCTGCCGTAGCTGATCACGGCGACCGCGGCGAAGAGGAGCCCTGGAACCTGGATCAGGAGCCCCACCGTGAAGGCGCCGACCAGGATCAGGAACCCCCAGGGGCCTGCTCCTTGGACGAGCTCCCGCAGCCCCGCGATCGAGAAGGAGGCGCTGAGCCCGGTCAGGCGACCGACCGCGACCAGGGCGCCCAGGCCGAGCAGGAGCAACACCAGGCGCACGAGCTTCTCGTTGCGGGTGCGCAGGCAGCTCAGGGCCTCCTCTTCGGCTCGCTCCAGCTCGGCGCCGGCCGCGAGGCCTGCCTTGCCGGGGCCCGCCAGGGCGGCGTCTGGCGTGACCTGAGGGAGGCGGGCCGAGTCGGCTTCCAGCTCCGCCTCGGCGCTCACTTGAGCCGCGCTCTGGCCCTGCGGGGGAGCGCCAGCGAGAGGATCTCGCTCCACACCTTGCCCCCCCAGCGGCGGCCGTCGACCTCGGGGCGCTTGGGCGGCAGGATCAGCTCCGAGAGGGAGCGACGCGGGGGCGGGTCGAGCCGGCCCTCCAGGAGGACCTGCCCGCGCGGCCCGTAGACCGCGCAGCCGACGCGCGCGAAGATGAACGCGAACCCGAGCGGGGCCTCGACGAAGGTCATGTGGATCGCGGCGGTGCCCGGCAGGCGCTCGTTGCGCTGGGCGAGGTCGACCAGCAGCTCGTCCTCGGGGTCGTAGGTCACCCCCGTCGAGTCGTAGCCCGCCAGCACGAGCCGCTCACGGAGGGCCATCACGCAGCCATCGACGAAGGCCGTCGGCTCGGGGATCAGCTTGAGCGGACGCGTGACGTAGATATGCACCGCGCAGGGCTGCGCCGCCTCACCAGACACACGGGGAGGCCCGCTCGTGCTGGCGCAGCCAGCCAGGAGCGGGATCAAGAGGAGCAGCAGGTTGCGCAGGGGCGCAGACACCGGCTTAGAAGTAGGTCTCCCAGCGGTTCTTCTCGTACTTGGGGATGAAGATCATCAGCACGAAGGCCGCGAACATCGCGGCGCCGAGCGGACCCCAGAACATGCCGCTGTCGTCGGAGTTGAGCGGGTTCTTCTGCAAGACGGCCCAGGCGGTGAAGCCGCCCACGCCGATCAGCGAGAGGAAGAACGTGATCATGAAGTTGGTCCTCTCACCCTTGGAGAGGCTCTGGACCTTGTGGAGCGTTCCGTCGTCGGGGCGGTTGCTCACGTGCCCGCAGATCGGGCACTCGAGGGTGTCGGTCTTGACGCCGGTGTCGAAGGCGAACTCGCCGAAGCACTCGGAGCAGACCACGTCGACCAGCTCGTGCCCGCTGCCGCGCGGAGCGCTCTTGACGGACGTGTGACGGCCGGTGCTGCGCTTGACCTTGCCAGTCGCCCGCTTGGACTTGCCGCTCTTCTTGCCGATCGACTTGCTCTTGCCGCTCTTGCCTTTGGCCACGGTCGTCCTCTCGCTGGGCCCGGTTCTCGCAGGGGCCCTGATTCGCGCCCGACCATACTAAGCGACGTGGCCCTATGGCCAAAGCCCCTTGCGGGTGGGTCGCAAAACCTCCCCGAGGGGCCTCTGGCGTGTCAGACTTGGGCGCGTGATCCCCCAGCCCCTCCAAGAGGTGATCGAGGCCGTCCGCGGCCTCGGAATCGGTTCAGCCGAGGCGTTGACCTCAGCCGCCGAGCGCTACCTCCGCGGCGAGCGCGACATGGATCAAACCCAGGACGACACCAGCGAAGTCCAGGGGTTCCTGACCCACCTCCTCCACAGCCAGGTGCTCAAGGCCGAGCAATACCGCGTCCTGGTCAGCCTGCTGGGCGTCAACGTCGGAGTCGGCGAGGCTGGAGCGAGCGGCTTCGGGTCCAAGCTCGGGCACCGCTTCGGAGAGTTCTTCGCCCAGGGTCGCCTGGGAGAGGGCGGCCACGCCAAGGTCTATCGGGCTCAACGCGCGGGCGACCCCACGACCTACGTGCTCAAGGTCTGCAGCGTCGACGACCCGGACGGTCAGGCCCGCTTCCGGCGCGAGGGGGAGGTCCTCGCCGCGATCCGCCACCCCAACGTGGTCGGCCTCGTCGCCTCGGGGAGCCAGGCGGGGCGGCCCTACCACGTGCTCGAGTTCGTCGACGGCTCGACGCTCCAGTCGATCCTCGAGGCGCGCCGCTATCTCCCCTGGGAGAGCGCGACCCGCGCCGTGCGCCAGATCGCGCTCGGACTCAGCGCCGCTCACGCCAAGGGCTTCGTGCACCGCGACGTGAAGCCAGGCAACGTCCTCGTCGGGCGGGACGGCAACGTCAAGCTCTGCGACTTCGGGGTCTCGACCCTGGACGCCACGATCACGGGTGAGGCGGGCCAGATCCTCGGCTCGCCGGCCTACATTGCGCCTGAGCAGTGGGGCGATCACCGCGTCGACGCGCGCGCCGACCTCTTCGCGCTGGGGGTGATCTACTACCAGCTCGTCACGGGCAACCTGCCCTTCAACGGCCGGACCCCGGCCGACTTCTCGCGGCGGATCATGAGCGGCGAATACACCTCGCTGCGCGGGCTGACCCAGGTCCCCCCGTCGGTCGCCGCCGTCGTCGACCAGCTGCTCGAGACCGACCGGCGCTATCGGACGCCCTCGGCGGCGGCGCTGGTCGAGGACCTCGACCGCCTGCTCCGGCGCAGCGCCGCCAACCTGCCGCGCCTCGAGCGGACCGAGCCAGGCCCCGCGGACGAAGACGCCCCCGACGTCCACTACCTCGTCGGTCGCAAGCGCTACCTGGTGGGCAGCGCCACGGCCTGCGAAGTCTGGCTGGGCCCGAGCGCCTCCAGCATGCAGCAGGCGCTGCTCGACAGGACCCCGGCCGGCTTGCTCCTGCGCGTGATCGACGACGCCAACCCGGTCCTCGTCAACAACCAGCGCCTCCTGCGCGAGGTCGTGCTCAAGCCGGGCGACACGCTCCAGTTCGGCCCGCAGCGGACCTTCCGCTACTCGGAGGGCAACCTCGACGAGAGCGGCGGGGGCCGACCCGCCTCGGCGCGTCGCAGCGGGGTGATGCGGGCCTTCGAGCTCGACGACGGGCTGCGGATCGTGCCTGGGCTCCTGGCGAGCGCCCTGTGTGAGAGCGGGCATCCCGCCGCGCTCTTGCTCTGCATCGAGGCGCTCGACGAGCGCACGGCCCGGGCCGAGCGCCGCCACTCCGCCAAGCGGCTCGCGATGCTCGGCATGGACCAGGGCGAGGCCGAGGACGTCGAGCGCGAGGCGCACGCCCGCTGGCTGCAGCGCGTGGAGCAGCTCGCCAACGTGCTCTTTCGGACCACCCACGAGAACCTGGGCAAGGACGCCCAGGCGTGGCTCTCGTGGTGGTTCGAGGTGGGCGAGCGCTTCCCGCTGCAGATCATGCCGCCGACCCCGCGCGTGCAGGCCCGACTCGAGGTCCACGAGACCGACCGACCCCAGCGCCACCTCGACCTCGTCGAGGGCGAGAGCTGGAGCGTCGGGCGCGCGTCGGAGACCGACATCGTCCTCGACGACCTCTCCGCCTCGCGGATCCACGCGCGCCTCTATCGGCTGGTGACCCGCTTCGCGGTGCGCGACCTCGGCAGCCGGCAAGGCGTGCGCCACCAGGGCGCCCGGACCGAGCTCGCGCTGCTCCAGCCCGGCGACGTGATCGAGCTCGGCAGAGCCCGCCTCAGCCTGACCGAGCTGACCTCGATCGGGAGCGCCTCTCCGCGCTACCCAGCCGTCGACTACGACACCTTCTCGGCCCTGGTCGGCCGCCGCTCCCCCTTGGCGGCGCCGGCGCTGGTCGACCTCCTCTCGGCCCGCCCCGAGGTCGAGCCGGAGCTCGCGGGGCAGCTCCCCGAGGGCGGCGAGCGCCTGGCCGGCTTCGCCAAGGCCTGGCGCCAGCGCGCGCTGGATGCGCTGATCGCGATGGCGGGCTCGGACCTCGGCCCCTCCCTCTCGAGCTGGCGCCGCTGGCTGGCCAAGAACAACCACCTGCGCAGCGTGATGCCCTCGGGCTGGATCGCCGACTGAGCGCTAGCTCAGCCCGGCGACCTTGAGCGTCTTCTTGGCCGCGGTCGGCACCGCGTAGTCGCCGAGCTCCTCAGCGCTGACCCAGGTCCCCTCTCCTCCCTGCGCGTCGACCGCGAACACGTGCTGCAGCCAGTGGCGGTGGCTGAAGCGGTGCTCGGCCGTGCCCAGGAAGCGGGGTCGCGCGCGGGCGCCGAGCTTGCGCGCCAGGGCCGCCGCGGCCCGGGCTGGCTGCTCGGCGGGGCCGAGCTCCGCGGCGGGGAGCTCCCACATCCGCGCGAGCAAGCCCTCGGGGGGTCGCTGCTCGAGGCGAAAGCGTCCGTCGGGGCGGCGCAGCAGCAGGCTGACTCGCTCCACTCGCGGGACCTCGGCCTGCTTGCTCGGCTCGGGGTAAGCGGTGGCTTCGTCCGCTGCCCGAGCCGCGCAGAGCTCGCCGAAGGGGCAGCGCTGGCAGGCGGGCGAGGTGGGCCGGCACACCAGGGCGCCGAGCTCCATCAGGGCCTCGTTGAAGTCTCCGACCTGGCGCTCGGGCAACACGGACTCGGCCAGAGCCCACAGCCGCTTGCTGACGGCGCTCTTCTTGGGCGAGCCCGCCACGCGGAACACGCGCGCCAGCACGCGGGCGACGTTGCCGTCGAGGATCGGCAGCCGCTGATCCTGGGTCAGCGAGAGGATCGCGCCGACGGTGTAGCGCCCGAGGCCGGGCAGCTGGCCGAGGCTCGCGGGGTCGCTCGGCACGACGCCCTGGTGCTCGGCGACCACCTCGCGCGCGGCCTTGTGGAGGTTGCGCGCGCGTCGGTAGAAGCCGAGCCCCTGCCAGGCCGCGAGCACCTCGTCCTCGCTGGCGCGCGCGAGCGCGCTCACGCTGGGGAAGCGCTCCAGGAAGGGCTCGTAGTAGCGCTTCACCGTCTCGACCTGGGTCTGCTGGAGCATGATCTCGCTGACCCAAACCCGGTAGAGATCCGGCTCGTCACGCCAGGGGAGCTCGCGCTTGTGCTCGGAGAACCAAGCCAGGAGCGGCTGCGCCAGCGCGTCGGGCGCAGGGCCCTCGCTCGCCTCGCTCACGCGGGGGGCTCGCCTACTCGTCGTCGACCGCGTCCCCGCGCTGGCGCTGGAGCAGCGCCTTGAGCTCGTCAGCGGGGAGGGGGCGGCTGAAGAAGTAGCCCTGCAGCTGATCGCAGCCCGTCTCGCGCAAGGCGTCGAGCTGGGCGCGGCTCTCCACGCCCTCCGCGATCACGGCCAGCTTGAGGCTGTGGCCCATGGTCACGATCGCGTCCAGGATCGCGCGCTCCTTCACGCTCTCGGGGATCCGATCCAGGAAGCTCTTGTCGATCTTGAGCGCGTCGATGGGCAGCTGGCAGAGCAGGCTCAGCGAGGAGTGGCCCGTGCCGAAGTCGTCCAGGGAGAGCTTGATCCCGCGCTCCTTGAACTCGTGCAGGAGCTGCAAGGTGCCCTCGAGGTCCTCGAGGAGCTGGCTCTCGGTGATCTCGAGCTCGAGCGAAGCCGCGTCGAGGCCGCTGCGCTCGAGCACGCGCCCGACCGTCTCGAGCAGGCGCTCGTCCTGGAGCTGGATCGGCGAGAGATTGACGGCCACGCGCAGGTCGGGGAAGCCCGCCGACTGCCAGGCCTTGGTCTGGCGGCAAGCCACCTCGAGCGCCCACTCGCCGATCGGCAGGATCAGCCCGGTGTCCTCGGCGACCGGAATGAACTCGGCGGGAGAGACCAGCCCGCGCGAGGGGTGCTTCCAGCGCAGGAGGGCCTCGACGCCCAGCACGCGCTGCGTGACGACGTCGACCTTGGGCTGATAGAAGAGCAGGAGCTCTTGCTCCTGGAGCGCGCGGCGCAGGGCGCGCTCGAGCTGGATCCGGCGCAGCGCCTGGAGGTCCGGCTCCTCGCTGTAGTATTCGAAGCCGACGCCGTCCTGCGTCTTGAGGCGATCGCGCGCCACACCGGCGTTGCGGAGCAGGGCGTCGGCGCGGCGCCCGTCGGGGGGGAAGAGGGCGATCCCCATGCAGGGGTTGAGCTGAACCCGGTGGCGCTGCCCACCCTCGCCCTCGATCTCGTAGGGCTGGCCGAGCAGCTCGACCAGCTCGCTGGCCTTGTCGGTGGGGCTCCGCTCGCGCAGCTCCTCGAGCACGAGCACGAACTCGTCGGCGTGCAGGCGGGCGCAGGTGTCGCTGAGGCGCGCGACGGAGCGCAGGCGCTCGGCGACCTCGGCCAGGATCTGATCGCCGATCGTGTAGCCGAGGGTGTCGTTGATCGCGCGGAACTGGTTGTAGTCGAAGCGCAGCAGCGCCAGGCGGCGCTCCTCCCGCTCCGCCGTCGCCAGAGCCTTGCTCAGGCGCTCGAGCAGCAGGCGCTCGTTGGGGAGGCTCGTGAGCGAGTCATAGTGGTGCAGGTAGCCCAGGCGGCGCGTCATGGGGCCGCGCTTGCTCAGGTCGGTGAACACCTGCAGGTAGTGGGTAGCGTGGCCCTCGGCGTCCAGGACGGGGGTCACCGTCAGCCACTGGGGATAGAACTCGCCGTCCTTGCGACGGGCGTGGACTTCACCGCGCCAGGTGCCGGCGCGCTCGAGCTCACCCTCGAGGTCGGCCCGCAGCTCGTCGGTCGCGGCGTCGAGCGGGTGCATCCGCTCGTCGCGCACGTCCGCGCTGCTGAAGCCAGTGATCTCGCGGAAGGCGCCGTTGACCGCCTGAACACGCCACTCGGCGTCGCAAACGACCACGCCCTCGCGGGTGTGCTCGAAGAGGGTCGCCATGAGCTTGAGCTGGGACTCCGCCTCGCGCTGTCGGGTCAGGTCGCGCACGAGGAGCAGGTAAGCCTCCTCGGGGACGCTGACCGCGCGCAGCTCGCGCACGAGCTGCTGACCACCTTCGCCGGGGAGGCAGTACTCGAGCGGCGGCGCATCGGCGTCGCTGGCAAGCTCGACCGCGCGTCGAAACACGTCGGCGACCGTCTCGGGCAGGTTGTCGTAGAGGCTCTGGCCCACCATGTCCTCGAGGGGGAGCTCGGCTTGGAAGGCGTCGCTGAGCTTGTAGCCCAAGAGAGTCCCCTGCGCGTCTACGCGCAGGAGCAGGTCCGGCACCGTCTCGAGGAGCAGCCGCAGAGTGGCTGCGCTCACTTCCGGTGGGTGCGGGGTCTTGGGTTCGGGGATCAGCACCTACCCTCTCCCAAGTCCATTGAAGTCGTTGCAAATGGAACGCGCAAGCGCGCCGAGAAAGCCAGCACACCAATACTCTAAGTCACTTGAGGCGCTCAAGATACTGCGAACTCAAAGCGCCTCTCCGGGCGAACGAGGCAGAGCAGACCGCCTAGTCGAGGCTTCTCCGGGGGCCTATAACCGAAGCAGGAGGCGAGCCGTGCCAAACGACCCCAGCGAGCCCGTGCCTGGCGTGTCGGTCCCGGTGGCCCAGCCGGTCACCCGGACGCGCCCGGCGCCGCGCTACAAGGTCTTCCTGCACAACGACCCGATCACGAGGATGGAGTTCGTGACCAAGATCTTGCGCGGGATCTTCGCTCTGCAGTCGAGCCGGGCCCAGGCGGTCATGCTCGAGGCGCACGAGACGGGGGTGGCCTTCGTGGTGGCTCTCGCGCTCGAGCAGGCCGAGTTTCGGGTCGATCAGGCTCACAGCCTGGCCCGCGCCGCGGGCTACCCCTTGACCTTCACCTACGAGCCCGAATGACCCCGCTGGGTTTGCTAGATTCGGGTCTTCCGCCTGGGTGAGGGGAGTAGGGCCCTGACCGTCCTCGAGATCCGCTTCGAGAACGAGGAGCCGCGCCTCCTCGAGCTGACGCAGCCCATCACCACGATCGGGCGCTCGGTCGACAACGTGCTCGAGATCCCTGATCCGAACATGTCGCGCCGGCACTGCGTGATCGAGCGCCGCGAGACGGGCGAGGTGATCCTCACCGACTGCAACAGCTCCAACGGGACGAAGGTCAACGACAAGCCCGTCCTCAGCCAGGAGCTGAACAATGGCGACTGCATCACCTGCGGCTCGACGGTGATGCGCTTCGCGCTCAGCCAGGCTGAGCTGGCGCGAATGCCCCAGCCGACGCCCGCGCCCGCGCCGGAGCCGCCGCCGAACTTCCAGGAGGACCAGACGGTCCGCCAGGTGGGTCTGCGTGAGGGAGCCGACCGGCGAGGCGGCGGCGACCGGCGCCGCCGCGGTCCGGCCAAGACCCAGGTCGCGGTGCTGACCCACGAGCGCGACGACCTGCGCAAGGTGCTCGAGATCACCAAGCAGCTGAACCAGGTCCACGACCTGCGCAGCCTGCTCGAGGCGATCATCGACGCGGCGATCGCGCTCATGGCCGCGGAGCGAGGGTTCTTGATCCTGCTGGCTGACGGCGACATGAAGGTCGAGATCGCCCGCCGCTCGGACAAGACTTCGATCCCGCCGACGGCCATGCAGGTCTCGACGCAGATCTGCCGCCAAGTGATCGACTCCGGCGCCCCGGTGCTCACGACCAACGCCGCGGCGGACGATCGCTTTGGTCGCTACAAGAGCGTGGTCGGCCTCAAGCTGCGCTCGATCCTCTGCGTGCCCTTTCGGATCAAGGACGAGGTGTTCGGGACGGTCCTCCTCGACGCGGGCGACGTCGGCGCCTTCAGCAAGCGAGACGTGGAGGTCCTCTCGGCCTTCGGTGACCAGGCGGCGATCGCGATCGAGAACGCCCGCCTGCTCAACGCAGCCCGGCGCCGCTCCAGAATCGAGCAGGAGCTGAGGATCGCGAGTCAGATCCAGACCAAGCTCCTCCCGCGCTCCTTCCCGCAGGTCCCCGGGCTCCACGTCTATGGCTCGACGCAGCCGGCCAAGGAGGTCGGAGGCGACTACTTCGACTTCATCGTGCGCGAGGACGGGCAGCTCTGGTTCTGCATCGGCGACGTCACGGGCAAGGGCGTCCCGGCGGGGATGGTCATGGCGAGCGCCCGCTCCGCGCTGCGCTCCCTCGTGCAGCGCGTGGCGGACACCCGCGAGCTGGTGGTCGCGCTGAACCGCTTCCTCTGCGACGACCTGGAGGACGAGGAGATCTTCCTCTCCTTCGTGCTGATGCGCTTCGACCCCCTCTCGGGGCGGCTCTTCTACACGGGCGCTGGCCACGAGAACCTCGTGATCTACCGCGCCGCCACGGGCGCCGTGGAGCTGCGAAAGACGGGAGGGACGGTGCTCGGGCTGACCCCGCGCGTCGAGTCCACCTACAAGGAGGTCGAGCTCGAGCTGGCCCTCGGCGACGCGCTCTTGCTCTACACGGACGGAGTCACCGAGGCGATCAACGAGGAGCGTGAGCTCTTCGGGACGGATCGTCTCTGCGAGTCGAGCCGGCGCCACCTGGGCCACTCGCCTCGGATCGCGCTGCACAACGTGGTGGGTGACGTCATGCGCTACCAGGGCCGTCAGCCGCAGCGCGACGACGTGACGCTGGTCGTGGTCCGCCGCAGCAACGAGCCCGCCGAGGACGAGCTGCCGCCCTCGGGTCCCGACGACACCAACCCCCGCGGCCCGACGACCAAGCGCAGATAGCCCCGTGTCGCGCGCCTGGGGCGTCCTGGGAGAGCTGCGCCTCCCCCTGGCTTTGGGCTTGCTGCGCTTGAGCAGCGAGGGGCGCCCTCCCACAGCCCAAGCGCTGCAGGTCGTGCGCCACGCCCTCGACCGCGGGATCCGCGTGCTCGACACGGCAGACAGCTACGGGCGCAGCGACGCCGAGCGGCACTTCGGAGAGCTCCTTCTGCGCCAGGCGCTGAGCACCTGGACTGGGCCCCGCGACGAGGTCCGGGTCATTACCAAGGTCGGCCTTCGCCGCCCTCGAGGGCGCTGGCGCCCTGCAGGAAGCCCGGCTGCGCTGCGGGAGGCCGTCGAGGGCAGCCTCCAAGCGCTCGGCCTCGAGCGTCTCGGGCTGCTCCTACTCCACGCGCGGGACCCTCAGGTTCCCTTCGCCGAAACGCTAGGGGCTCTAGCCGAGCTACAGCGCGAGGGGAGGGTGGAGCACCTGGGTCTCTGCAACGTGACGGTCGACGAGGTTCGCCAGGCCCAGGGTCACTTCACCGTATCCGCGCTGCAGTGCGAGCTGAGTGTCATGAATCGCAAGGCCGCGACCAGCGGGCTGGTGGCCCTGGCGGCCCAGCTCGGCGTGCCCTTTCTGGCCCACCGTCCCCTCGGAGGTCACGCCCAGGTCGGCAAGCTCGCCAGGAACCGAGCCATGAAGCCGCTCGCGGAGAAGCACCAGGTGACTCCGCAGCAGGCGGCGCTCGCGACCTTGCTGGACCTGGATCCTCCCGTGCTGCCGCTCTTTGGCGCACGTCGAATCCAAAGCGTCGAAGCCACGCTCCAGGCGCTCAATGTTCGTCTAGACCGCGCCGATCGAAGCGCCCGCGCCAAGATCTCCTTCGAGCCCACACCGGAAGCCCGCCGGTCCCTCCAGCCGCACGAGGCGCCCACCGCTCTCCGCCCTCTCCTGCCCGCAGAGCCACCTGGAGATCAGCCCGAGGTCGTCCTCGTGATGGGCATCCAGGGCGCAGGCAAGTCGAGTCGCGTCGTTCCCTACCTCTCCGCGGGCTACGCGCGCCTGAACCGTGACGAGCAGGGCGGTCGGCTCGCCGACCTGATCCCCCAGCTCGAGGCTCTCCTGCGAGCCGGCCAGCAGCGCGTCGTGCTGGACAACACCTACCCTTCCTGGTCGTCCCGCGCCCCAGTGGTTCGCGTGGCGCATCGGCACGGCGTGCCCGTCCGTTGCATTCACCTGGCCACGCCACCCAGCGAGGCCCTCTTCAATGTCGTGTGGCGCCAGCTCGAGCGCTACGGCCGCCTCCTGGCGCCTGAAGAGCTGAGACTCCTCCAGCGGACGGACCCCAACCTCCCCCCGCCCTCCGCGCTCGCTAGCTACTCGGCAAGCTTCGAAGCCCCCAGTCCAAGCGAGGGATTCGGCCTGATCGAGGAGGTCCCCTTCGTCCGCGAGCCCCTGCCAGAGTTCAGCGGCAAGGGTCTCCTCCTCGACGTCGACGGCACTCTCCGCGCGACCCGAAGCGGAGCTCCCTACCCGACCCACCCCTCCGACGTGGAGCTGCTCCCTGGTCGCCGAGAGCGCCTGACACAGTGGATCGAGCAGGGCTACCGCCTCTTCCTGGTGAGCAACCAGAGCGGGATCTCGTCCGGCAAGGTCACTCCCTCCGTCGTGGAGGCCTGCATGTGGCGAACGGTCCAGCTCCTGGGGCTCCCAATCACCGAGATCCGCTACTGCCCCCACCCAGCCTTCCCGGCCGCCTGCTACTGCCGAAAGCCCATGCCCGGCTTCGGCGTCGACCTGATCCGCCGCTACGCCTTGTCCCGCTCCTCGCTCCTCATGGTCGGCGACCTGGAGAGCGACGCCGCCTTCGCCAAGAACGTCGGCGCCCGCTTCGAGTGGGCCACGGAGTTCTTCGCGGGCTAAGGACACAACCGAGGGTTGTGTCCAGCGTCCCCGCGCTCGCCCGGGCGACCCGACC
>CALDQK010000076.1 GCA_937911525.1 uncultured bacterium | reverse complement strand
CCAGCCGATTGCTGTTGTAGACGTACCCAATGATCGTATCTGCGTCGAACACGCTGCTACCGCCTCAAACGAGCGCGTAGCCTAGCAAGTCCCACTAGGCGCCGGGGATCGTGGCGGTCTCCTTGAGCGCCACGATCCAGCCGCTGCGGAAGCCGAGGAAGATGATCCCGCCGCGGATCGCGCGCTTGCGGTCGAAGTCGGCCGGGCTGAGGTCGTTGCTGATCCAGTAGTCGACGCCCGAGAGGGGCAGGCTGTCGCGGAAGTGGCCGTCCTTCGAGTCGAGGCGCGCCACGCTGAAGCCGCCGCTGCCCTCCTCGCCGGGCTCGAGCACGTAGACGTCCTCCGCGCCCTTGCAGAGGAAGCGGGTCGCCTCCTTGCGGTTCCAGAGCAGCTCGTGCTCGACCTTGCGCGGGTTGCCCTGGCTGGCCTGGGGCCGGCCCTTGCGCAGGAGCGCGTGGATCCCGCCCCGCTTCGAGCCGAAGTAGATCGTCTTGTCGACGCCGACGGGCTGGGTCGTGATGGGCGAGCCGACGCAGGTCCGGTGGTGGAGCAGGCCGTCGCTCACGTCGAGCACGTAGAGGTTGTAGTCGTCGCTGGGGAGGTAGAGCAGGCTCTTGTAGACCAGCGCGTCCTGGGTGATCTGCTGATCGGTCTTCCAGGGCCACTTCCTGCGGCCCGTCGCGGCGTCGAAGGTGTACATCGTCGCGTCGCGCGAGGAGACGAAGATCGTCGGGCTGTTGTAGGCCGGTCGCGTGCGCACGTCGCCGCGGGTCCGCCAGGACCAGTCGGCCACCGCCGGGAAGTCCTTGCGGATCGCGTAGATCCGGTCGTCCCAGCTGCCGACGAACACGTGAGTCGGGCTGGCCTGGGGCGCGGAGCTGGGGGTGAAGGTCAGGCGAGTGGTGAAGAGCTCGGAGCCGTTCTTCTTGTCGAGCCCGACCAGCACGTCGTCGGCGACGAAGTAGATCTCGTCGTACTGCTTGTACTTGTCGTCGGGGCCGACTTCGTAGAGCCACTCGCAGATCGGGCGGCCGGTCTCGGTGAAGCTGAGCGGCTTACCGACGTCGTAGACCCAGTTGACCATCCCGCTGTGCATGTCGATCTGGTAGAGCCGATACGACTTGGTGAAGGCGTAGAGCTGGTCACCCTCCAGCGAGAGGCTGGTCAGGATCTCGTCGCGGATCGGGCTGTCCCAGTGGAGCTTGAAGCCGAAGGCCTCGACCCGCTCCTTGTCGATCTGGGGCCGCTCGCCGCGCAGGCCTTCGTCCACCTTGCGGATCGCCTGGGGGCCCACGGGAGAGGTGCGGTTCTTGCCGAGGCAACCCACCAGGCAAGAGCTGGCGGTCGCGACCGCCACGGTCAGCAGGAGACGCTTCACGGGGTTTCTCCCTCGTTGCGCAGGTCTTGAGAGTCTCCCGCGCGCTCCGCAAAGGCCGCGCGCAGGTCCACGCCGCGCTCCTCGAGGGCGCGCAGGCGGGCGATTCGGTTCAGGTCTTCTTCGATTCGTGTGCTCAGCTTGAACACGTAGGGCTTTCGCCCGGCGCGGGCCCGGAGGTCGGCTTCGACCTCGTCCCAGGACCCGCCGTAGAGCTCATCCCTGAGCAGCAGCAGGGTCTCGTCGGCGTCGTCGAGCTCCTCCTCCTGCATGACGGCGGATCCGCCGCGTCCCAGCCAGTCGTGGGACCACGACCAGTCGTTGGGACGCGACACCGGAGCTACCGGTTCTCCGAGGCGCGGAGGTCGCTCTTGATCTCGCGCTGGTCGTCCACCCACTTGCGCCGCACGTAGGTGATCGGGTCGGTGGAGTGCGCAAACTCGTCCCCAGGCCGGCTGTAGTGCAGCTCGAGGATCGCCTCCTTGATCTTGCGGTCGTGGCTGCTGGGAGGCGCCACGTAGCCGTCGTCGTCGAGGAGGGCCCAGTTGCTCAGGCCGCGCACGCGGATCACCAGCTGGTCGAGCTCGGGGTGGAAGTTCTTGAAGATCGCCACGCAGTCGAGGGTCTCGTCGGGCTGGATCGTCGGCAGCGCGATCTGCGCCGTGTCCCGCGTCTTGGGATCCCCGATCTTGGGCAGGACGTTGCTCTCACCAGCGGGCTTCTGGCTCAGCTTGCGCATGCTCAAGAGCTGCTGGTTGTCGCGCAGACCGAGCTGCTTGCGGATCTCGGTGTAGACGTCCGGCACGAAGATGTCGTGGTACCAGACCTTCTTCTTGCCGCGATCCGACCAAGCCTTGATGTCCAGGAAGATCTTGTGCGGCAGCTCCTTGCTCGGGTTGTGGAGCTTGTAGCGCAGGTACCAGTAGTTCTCGACGTGGCCCGTGTCGTCCTTGAGCTGGACCCGGCCGAGCTGCTTGGTGTGGTCGAAGTCGAGCAGCCAGACGTCGTGGCGGGGGAGGGTCTTGCCCGTCTTCTCCCGCTTGTCCGGGTCGGCCCCGACCGTGATCTCCTTGGCAATCTTCAAGCACACCGGGCACTTGAGGGGGTTCTGGCCCTCCTCGAGCTCGTGCTTGTTGCAATAGACGCAGGTGTCGGCAGCAGCCGGCGTCGGCAGGGTGATCACCCCGAACGCCGCCGCGGCAGCGATTACGACGCCCCAGGCCAGGCTGGTGGCACGTCTCATGCACCTAACTCCTTGTGCTCGCGCGAGGGCGGATTATGGGGACCCGACCCTTAGGTGTCAACGCAGTAGCGAGGATCTCGCCAAGGAGCGACCGCTCCCCCTAAGTCATAGGGTCTGCGTGATTTGCAGCCAGCTCAGCCCTGAGCCTGCTCCTTGATCCGGCCGCTGTAGAAGCGGCTCGCGTAGCGCAGGAAGCGCCGCTCGGGCCGCGTCAGGCTCTCGATCCCCTCGTTGGAGATCTTCTCGAGCAGCTGCTCGACCCGAGCCCGGGCGTCGACCTCCTCCTGGAGCGTCGAGATCTCGCGCAGCACTCGATAGCGCTCGTGAGCGCGGGTCCCGCTCTGGACCACCAACAGGCTCAGGGCCCCCAGCGCCAGGCCCAGCAAGTGGCTGCCGGTGTCCGGCTGGAGCGTCCGCAGGCGGCCGACCCGCTCGAGCTGGCGCACGCGCTCGCTCACCTCGAGCGAGGTCGAGGCGTAGGCGCTGTGCTCCAGCTCCTTCTCGAGCAGCGTCAGCTCCGCGCTCCGGCTGCTGTGGACCACCCAGGCCGTCAAGCCGAGGCCCAGCACGACGAAGAGGTAGAAGATCGGGAAGGGCATGCTGCCGATCGAGCGCTGGGGACCGAGCAAGAACAGGTAGCCAGTCATCAGCGCAGCGGACGCGCCGAGGGCGCCCGCCAGCACGCCGCCCTCGGGGCCGAGCACCCCCGCGGAGCGCAGCCCCAAGTGGGCCAACCCGACCAGCGCCACGCTCAGCAGGTAGAAGCCGAGGAACCCCAGGCGCCCCAGTCGCTCCTCGAGCGCCGGCCCGACCAGGAGCAGGATCGTGGCCGAGAGCACGAACTCGAGCGGGTGGATGGAGAGGAAGACGTAGCTGACCAAGGTCCAGGGCTGGGCCACGAGGCCCGCGCCGCCCTGGAGGGCCGCCTGGGTGAGCACGTCCTCTTGCCAGGGGGTGCCGCTGCCCAGGATGAGGGCGAGGAAGACCAGCACGTGGACACCGAAGAGCGCGTGCGTCGCTTTCACCGGCTCGCCTTCCCGAGGTCCGGGCGCAAGCCGCCCGAAGGTCTCCAGACTAGCACTCCGTTCAAGGGCTTGCAGCCTTCCCGTCTGCTTCCCAGAGACCCCGGAGCGAGCGGTGCTCACGTGTCCGATCTCTCCCCTCCGCCCCTATACTGCCGCCACCTCCGGCCCCCTGCCCGCCCTTCCCTCCGGGCCCACCCCCCGCCGGAAAGACTGGAGCCCCACCGTGAAGCCCACCCGCGACGTCTACGTGGTCGGTGCCTACAACACCGACTTCATTGGCAAGTTCCACCCCGACTTCATCTGGAAGAAGCACCCCGACTTCGGCAAGAAGGAGAACCCCAGCCTCGAGGACTACGTCCGCACGGCCGCGCTCGGCGCCCTCGAGGACGCCGGCGTCGCGCCCGCGCAGATCCAGAAGGGCTTCGTGGGCAACTTCGTGGGTGAGCTCTTCAACAACCAGGGCCACCTCGGCTCGGTCCTCGCTGGCGCCCACCCCGACCTCGCCAACAAGGCCTTCAGCCGGGTCGAGGGCGCCTGCGCCAGCGGCGCGCTGGCCCTCGTCAACGGGATCGACGCGATCTCGGCCGGCTACGACTACGTGCTCGTCGTCGGCGCCGAGATGCAGACGACCGTCAACGCCAAGGAGGGCGCCGACTACCTGGCCCGCGCCAGCCACTACAAGACCCAGCGTGACATCGATCCCTTCACCTTCCCGGCCCTCTTCGCGCGCCGCGCCAAGGCCTACATGGAGGCCTTCGACTTCTCGCACGCCGACCTGGCCAAGGTCGTCGTCAACGCCTACGCGAACGGGAACAAGAACCCCAAGGCGCACATGAAGACCGTCTCGATGCCGCTGGAGAAGGCGGCTGAGGCCAGCGACAAGAACCCCGCCTTCCTCAGCAACGAGGAGCTCAAGCCCTGGCTCAAGGTCAGCGACTGCTCGCAGGTCAGCGACGGCGGCTCGGCCGTGGTCCTCGTCAGCGCCGAGGGCCTGAAGAAGCTCGGCAAGGACCCCAAGGACGCGGTCCAGATCGTCAGCTACGGCCACGCGACGGGCGCGATCGAGGGCCCCAGCGACCTGACCGAGATGGACGTCACCGCGGCCGCGGCCAAGGAGGCCTACGCCGACGCTGGCGTCAGCGCGGGCGACGTGCAGGTCGCCGAGGTCCACGACTGCTTCGCGATCGCCCAGGTGCTCGCCATGGAGGCCCTCGGCTTCGCCGAGAAGGGCAAGGCCAAGGAGCAGCTGATCGAGCAGAACGCCTTCGCGATCGAGGGCAAGATCCCGGTCAACACGGGCGGCGGCCTGATGTCCTTCGGCCACCCCGTCGGCGCCACCGGCGTCAAGCAGGCGGGCGAGATCTATCGCCAGATGCTCGGACGCTGCGGCGACTACCAGGTCCCCGGCGAGCCGACCCTGGGCCTGGCCCAGAACATGGGCGGTGACGACCGGACCGCCGTCGTGACGATCTTCCGCCGCGGCAGCTAAGGAGTTCCCGATGCGCGTCCGCTCCCTGGCTTGCTTCAGCCTGCTGACCCTCCTGGCCAGCGCCTCGACGCTCTGGGCCCAGCCGAACCGGCTGGCCCAGCCGCCGCAAGACGAGGAGCCGGCGCGGACGCGCCAGGGTCCGCCGCTCTACGTGGCGGCGGGCCCCGCGGGGCTCCTGGAGGCGGCGTCCCCGCTCCTCGAGCACCGCGCCCGCGAGGGGATGAGGGTCCTGCGGATCACGACCCAGGGCCCGACCAGCCTCGCCACGATCCGGCGCGCGCTGAAGGCCAACCCGGCGGACTACCTGCTCCTGCTCGGGGACGTCGACACGCTGCCCCACTCGGTGGTGCGCAAGTGCGCGACGGACCGCGTCTACGGCGACCTCGACGACGACGGCTACCCCGAGCTCGCGATCGGGCGGATCCCCAGCAACGACCCCCGCGTGATCCAGAGCGTGGCCGAGCGCACGATTCGCTACGAGCGCGAGCGCGAGGCCGGCCTGTGGCAGAAGCAGTGCGCGCTCCTGGCCAACGAGGGCCGCTTCTCGCCCGAGATCGACGCCGTGATCGAGCGCGTGTTCGCGCGCGTGGTCAAGCAGGTCCTCCCGACCGGCTACGACGTCGACCTGACCTACGCCAACCCCCGCTCGACCTACTGCTACCCGCCCCGCCGCTTCGGCGCCCGCGTGCTCGAGCGGCTGAACGAGGGCGCGCTGGTGTTCGCCTACATCGGCCACGGGAGCAAGCGCAGCCTCGACACGCTGCGGATCGGCGAGCAGCAGTACCCCGTGCTCTCGGTCCAGGACGCGACCCGCCTCGACCTCTCGCGCCGCTCGCCGATCATGGTCGCGATCGCCTGCTGGACCGGAAACTACGACGGGAAGCGCCAGAGCCTGGGCGAGGAGCTGATCGCCTCTCCCCGCGGCCCCGTCGCCTTCTTCGGCGCCAGCCGGATCAGCCACCCCGTCCACAACGCGCTGCTGGCCAAGGAGCTGGTGTGCGAGTTCTTCGCGGGTGAGGAGGTCCCTCGCTTGGGTCCCGCCCTGGACCGCGCCCGCCGCGCCCTGGCCGAGGGACGCCCCGACGACAAGATCCGCGCTCAGATCATCACGATGGCCAACCTCTTCGTCGGCGCGAAGGTCGTCGCCGAGGAGATGCCCCGCCACGTCGACATGTACAACCTCTTCGGCGACCCCGCGCTCCGGCTGGCCCGCCCCGCGGGTCGGATCGCGCTCGAGACGACCCCCCTCCGCCGCGGCCAGACGCTGGTCGTCGAAGGCCGCGCCGATCCTGCCGCCGCGATGTCGCTGCGGGTCACGCTCGAGACCGACCGCGAAGCGATGGCGATCCCGCGCGCTCGGGAGGGGGAGAGCCGGCTCGAGCGCTACGCGCGCGCCAACGACAAGGTCGTGCGCGCCGTGCTCGCCTCCACCAAGCCCGACGGCACCTTCCGCGTCGAGCTCGCGGTCCCCGCAGACCTCCCCGCGGGGCCCTATCTGGTCAAGGCCTTCGCGAACCGGGGCGCCCGCAGCGCCGTCGGTGGCGTCGTGCGCGAGCTGGACTGAGCGTGGCCAAGAAGCACAACCCTGGCTTCTTGCAGCTCGTCGAGGCCGCCAAGGAGCGGATCCGCGAGGCCACGGTCGCCGAGGTGCTCGCCTGGCGCGCCGAGGGCAAGCCCTTCCACCTCGTCGACGTGCGCGAGGACCACGAGTTCGAGCACGACCGCTGCGCGGGCGCCCTGCACCTCGGCAAGGGGATCCTCGAGCGCGACGTCGAGACCCGGCTCCCCAACAAGGAGGGGCTGATCGTCCTCTACTGCGGCGGCGGCTACCGCTCGGCGCTCTCCGCCGACGCCCTCCAGCAGATGGGCTACCGCGAGGTCCGCTCGCTCGCGGGCGGGATCCGCGCCTGGCGAGCGGCCGACGCCCCGCTCGAGGGCTAGAAAGAGTCGTGGCCGCCAGGCCCGACGCCGCAGGGGGGGTCGGGGCCGACGGCCAACTGGGTCTCTGGATCCTGGGTTCGCTCTGGGTCCTCGGGGACTAGTAGCTCGCGCCGCCTTCGATTCGGCGGTGACGCTCGCGGCCGAGCTCGGCGCGGAGGCGATCGATCGTCCGCTGCTGCTCGATAAGCTCGAGCTTGGCCTCCCGCAAGCGCTGGCCGGTGTCCTTGTTCTTCTTGTAGAGGACATAGGCGGTCACCGAACCGACGCCAGCGACCACCCAGGGCTTCGCCAGGACGCGCACGACATTCAGCATGGAGACCTCCTCTGAGTTGATTCAGCCAATCTATTGCAAAGCCGCAGCCGCGACAGCCGACGAGTCGCAAGTCCTTGCTGCCTGGCACCTTGAGGAGCTACGCCAGGATCGGCGCTGCACTCTGCCGCGACCCAGCGCCGCAGCGTGCTTCAAAGCTCCGCGGCGACCAGGGAAGCCTCTGCGGGAGCGGGATCGAGGGCCTCTTCGAGGAGCTCGGCCCAGGTCTCCAGGTAGAGCACCAGGTCGCTGCGAGCGTTGCGGTCCAGCCAGCGACGAGTGTCTGGGATCCGCGCCAGGACCTGGGGGTCGTGCAAGTTCTCGAGCGCCACCAGGTCCTCGATCGCGAGCCCCGCGGAGAGCATCTCGCGGATCACGTCGGCGAGGGCGAAGCCGCTGGTGGGGCACACCTCGCGAGCCTGATCCTGCCACTCTCCCGGGCGCGTGGTGGCGAGGCGGTGGATCTCCCCCGGGGCTCGCCCGGTCAGGGTCTGAGCGAGATGTCCGCAGTTGCAGTGTCCGTAGTGGCCCCACTGATAGGGGGCGCCCGCGCGGACGCGCTGGGCCGTCGCTCGCAACGCGGCCACCAGCTCGGGGCTCGGCTTCGCCATGGTCGACCTCCTCGCTCTGGAAGCTAGTCAACCGGCAGCGAGTTGTCACGAGGCAAGGCCAGCGGGCGCCTCAGGCCTGGGCTTGGTAGCCTCGCGCTCCCCAGAAGCTTCCAGAAGGGCTGCTGAGATGTGCCTCGCGATTCCTGGCCAGGTCGAGACGATCAGCGAGCGCTCCGGACTGCGCGTGGGCCAGGTCCGCTTCGGCGGCGTCACCCGAGAGGCCGTCCTGGAGCACGTCCCCGAGGTCGAGGTCGGCGACTACGTGCTGGTCCACGTCGGCTTCGCGCTCCAGCGGGTCGACGAAGCCGAGGCCCAGCGGACCTACGCCTTGCTGCGTGAGCTCGGCCAGCTCGACGAGCTCGAACCTCCCTCTCAGAGCGCGCCTTGAAGTTCCTCGACGAGTATCGCGACCCGGCCCTGGCCCGCGCCTTGATCGAGCAGATCCAGCGCACCTCCAGCCGCCCCTGGGTCGTGATGGAGGTCTGCGGCGGGCAGACCCACGCCATCGTGCGCGGCGGGATCGACCTGCTCCTCGCGGGCAGCGTCGAGCTCGTGCACGGGCCAGGCTGTCCCGTGTGCGTCACCTCGACCGAGCGAATCGACCTGGCTCACGCGATCGCGCGTCAGCCCGGAGTGATCTTCACCAGCTTCGGCGACATGCTGCGGGTGCCCGGGTCGGCGGGTGACCTCCTCACCTGTCGAGCCGCCGGGGCGGACGTGCGGGTGGTCTACTCCCCCCTGGACGCGCTCGAGCTCGCTCGCCGTGAGCCAGAGCGGGAGGTGGTCTTCTTCGCGGTCGGCTTCGAGACCACCGCTCCTGCTACCGCCACCGCAGCCTGGCAGGCCCGCCGCGAGGGCGTGAGCAACTTCTCGCTCCTCGACGCGCACGTGCTCGTGCCGCCGACGATGCGCGCGCTGCTCGAGTCCCCCGGGAATCGGGTCCAGGCCTTCCTGGGGCCCGGGCACGTGTGCACCGTCGTGGGGACCAAGGACTACGAAGGCCTGGCGGCCGCGCACCACACCCCGATCGTCGTGAGCGGATTCGAGCCCCTCGACATCCTGGAGGGGATCCTGCGCGCCGTCGAGCAGCTCGAGGCGGGCGAGGCGCGCGTCGTG
This sequence comes from uncultured bacterium, assembly GCA_937911525.1. Taxonomy (GTDB): domain Bacteria; phylum Planctomycetota; class J058; order J058; family J058; genus NORP233. The sequence continues at coordinate 5,170 of CALDQK010000076.1, read as the reverse complement.
AATCAGTATTCGCGCGTCGTCTCCGCCTCTGGCAACCCCCACGCGCAGCGCCTGGTCGAGGAGGTCTACGAGCCCTGCGACCGCGCCTGGCGCGGGCTGGGGACGATCCCGCTCAGCGGGCTGCGCCTGCGCGCCGACTACGCGGCCCAGGACGCGGGCCTGCGCTATCAGCGCCTCGCCCCGCCGCCAGCCCCCGAGAGCCAGCGCTGCATCAGCGGCCAGATCTTGTCGGGCCAGGCCAAGCCCTGCGACTGCCCTGCCTTCGGCTCCGAGTGCACCCCCGAGCGGCCCCTCGGCGCCACCATGGTCTCGGGTGAGGGGGCCTGCGCCGCCTACTTCGCGGTCGGCAGGCACCAGACGTGAGCGAGGCCGCGCCCCCTTGGTCCGCCTCGTGCCCCCTGCCGATCGAGCCCGAGGTGATCACCCTCGGCCACGGCAGCGGCGGTCGGCTCAGCCACCGCCTCCAGGAAGAGGTGTTCCTGCCGGCCTTCAGCAACCCTGCCTTGGATCGACGTGAGGACGCCGCAGTCGTGGTCGCTGGCGCAGACCGGCTCGCCTTCTCGACCGACTCCTTCGTCGTCTCGCCGCTCTTCTTCCCGGGGGGCGACCTGGGGGAGCTCGCCGTCAACGGGACCGTCAACGACCTCGCCTGCGCTGGGGCTGAACCGCGCTACCTGAGCGCCGCCTTCGTGCTGGAGGAGGGGCTGCCGCTCGAGACCTTGCGCCGGCTGGTCGCCTCCATGGCCCGAGCCGCCGCGCGAGCTCAGGTCGCGATCGTGACCGGCGACACCAAGGTCGTCGAGCGCGGCAAGGGCGACGGCGTGTTCGTGACCACGAGCGGCATCGGCGCCCTCCGTCCGGGCGTCGAGCTGAGCCCCCGCCGCTGTCAGCCCGGCGACGTCGTCCTCGTCTCGGGCACCCTGGGCGACCACGGCGTGGCGGTGATGGCCGCGCGCCACGACCTCGGCCTCCTGGGCGACGAGCTGCGCAGCGACACCGCGCCCCTGCACGAGCTGGCCCGCTCGCTGCTCGACGCCGCCCCGGGCACGCGCTGCCTGCGCGACCCCACGCGCGGCGGGCTCGCGGCGGCGCTGACGGAGATCGCGGCCCAGGCGGGCTGCTCGATCGAGCTCGCCGAGGAGGCGCTCCCCGTGACGGACACGGTCCGCGGCGCGCTCGAGCTGATGGGCCTCGACCCGCTCCTCGTCGCCAACGAGGGCAAGCTCTGCGCCGTCGTCCCCGCCGACCAGGCTGACGCCGCGCTGGCCGCCTGGCGGGGACACCCCCTCGGTCGGGCGGCAGCCCGCGTCGGCACCCTCGGAGCCGAGCGCTCCGGCCTGCTCTCGGTGCGCACCCCCTTCGGCGGTCGACGGACCGTGATCCTGCCCCTCAGCGACCCTCTGCCGCGGATCTGTTGACTCCCCCCGCTCGCGGCGCTTGCTCCGGCAGCGATCCCCTGTCAGCCTCTCCCGCGGAATGGCGCTCCGTGCATGAGCTCTCGTTGGTCCAGGATCTGGTGCGCGTCGGCTTGGCAGCCGCCGAGGGACGCACCATCAGGCGCCTCGTGCTCGAGGTCGGCGAGTTGACCTGCGTGGCCCCCGACGCGCTCCGCTTCGCCTTCGCGGCGATCCAAGCCGAGACGCCCCTCCTGAGCGAAGCCACACTCGAGATCGAGCTCCAGCCCGGGCGGGGCCGCTGCCGAGCGTGCGCGGCCGAGGCCGCGCTGAGCTCCCCCTTGGACCTCTGCAGCTGCGGCGGCGCGCTCGAGTGGATCGCGGGGAAGGAGCTGCAGCTCAAGCTGCTGGAAGTGGCCCATGTGTAGGGAGTGCGGCTGCGGGAGCGAAGAGGTCCGCCTGACCCGCTACGACGACCCTGCCGAACACGACCACTCCCACGAGCACTCGCCGGGTGCTCATGAGCACAGCCATGAGCACGAGCACGACCACCAGCACGAGCGCGCGACCCCCGGGGGGGAGACGACGATCCTGCGCCTCGAGCAGGCCCTCCTGGGCCACAACGACGCCCTCGCCGCGGCCAACCGCGCCCGCTTTCGCGAACGACGCCTGCTGGCGCTCAACCTGGTCAGCTCACCTGGGGCCGGCAAGACCACCTTGCTCGAGGCGACGATCCGAGCCCTCGCCCCTGAGCTCCCGATCTGCGTGATCGAGGGCGACCAGGAGACGACGCGCGACGCGGAGCGGATCCGCGCTGCGGGGGCGCGAGCGGTGCAGGTCAACACGGGCCAAGGCTGCCACCTCGACGCGGCCATGGTCGAGCGCGCCCTCGTCGAGCTCGACCCGGCGCCCGGCAGCCTGGTGCTGATCGAGAACGTGGGCAACCTGGTCTGCCCTGCTCTGTTCGACCTCGGCGAGGCAGCCAAGGTGGTCATCGCCTCGGTCACCGAGGGTGAGGACAAGCCGCTCAAATACCCGCACATGTTCCGCGCCAGCAGCTTGCTCTTGCTGAACAAGGTCGACCTGCTCCCCTACCTGGAGTTCGACGTGGAGCGCTGTCTCGCGGCCGCCCGCAGCGTCAACCCCGACCTCGTCTCGCTGCGCGTATCCGCGACTCGGGGAGAGGGGCTGGACGCATGGTTCCGCTGGCTGCGCCAGGTCCACCAGGCGGAGCTCCAGCGCTCCGGGACCTGAGCTACTCTCCGTCGCCGAAGCGAGCGGGGTCGAGGTGGCGAGGCGGCACCTCGGCCCGCCGCTCGAGGGCGCGGACCTCGCTCAGGCGCTGACCGCCCCCGTGCTCGATCGCGCGCAGGCCCGCCCGGTAGCCCCCTGCGCCAAAGCGCGCGTAGCGGCGAAACCACACCCGCCGCGCGACGGCGCCCTGCGGGTCGAGCTCCTCGACGAGGAGCGGGAGGCGGGACCCGCGGTCGAGCGTGATCCGGCGCCTGCGAGGGTCCTGCTGCGCAGGCGCGAGCTCGCGCGCGCTGATCCGCAGCACCGCCCGCGGCGACTCCTTGCCCAGGGTCAGCTCTCCCTCCTCGACGAGGCGGTAGCTCCAGCGCTGGGGCTCCTCCCCGCGCAGGTCGGACCAGGTCAAGCCCGTGCCCCCGAGCCGCTCGTCCTCGCCGGGCGGCGCGATTCGCTCGACGCGGCGCCGCGCGGGGTCGTAGCGCCAGGCGCGCTCCTCGCCCCGCGCGGGGGTGCGGACCAGGAGCGCCTGCCCGCGCAGGCTCGCGGGCTCGCGGAAGCGGACCCGCGCCCAGCGCACCTCCTCCGCGCGCACGATCGAGACGTCGAGCACCCGGGTCCGGTCGACCAGGGCGCCCTTGGTCGTGACCTCGACCGAGAGCCGGACCCACTCCCGCGTCGGCCGCGTGCGGCGCAGGGCGAGGGTCATGGCCAGGCGCCCCGTCTCGCGCCGGAGCGCGTCTTCGCGGGGGGCCGGGTCGGGGGGCGCGGGCGAGGCCTCCTGGGCGTGCGAGGTCGTCACCCCGAGCAGGGCCGCGAGCAGGAGCGCGCGCCTCACCACCTCCAGCGCGCCTCGAAGATCACGCGGCCGTCGCGCTTGAACTGGCCGAAGAAGGTGTCCTCGTTCCCCAGGAAGATATCCCCGGCCACCTCGAACTGGAGGTTGTCGCTGGCGTTGTAGGAGAGCGCGGGGTGCACGTAGCCGTTCTCGTCCCCGTGGAGGATCACTCCTCCCGTGACGCTGATCTGGATGTCGTTGCCGATGTCGTATTGCAGGCGCACCAGGACCGCGTTCTTGAAGATCCGGTCCAGGGCGTTGCCCTGATCGAGCGCGTCCTCCGCCTCCTTGGTCACGTAGTCGCTGCCGAACTCGACGACCAGGGTCAAGTCGTGCTCCCAGAGCACGTCCACGAACTGGTAGTTGAAGCCGATCACGAACTGGAGGAAGTCCTCGGCGAAGGCCCCCTCGCTGAAGAAGTGAGCCGCCTCGCCGTGGAGCTGGATCCCGTTGAGGATCTCGCCCAGCTTGCCGCTGGCGCCGAACACGCCCAGGGTCGTGGCGAAGTCGAAGCCCGCCACGTGGATCTTCTCGTAGACGGGGTTCACCACGATCGCCGGGGTCGGCGTCTGGATCACGGCCAGGCGCGCGCTGGGGAGGTCGTTGAAGCCGCTGAAACCCGAGAGCGAGAGGTCGAAGCCGCCCACGTGCGCGCGCATTCGTCCGCCCCACTGGGCGTTGCTGAAGTCCGCCTCGGGGTCGGTGGGGTTGAGCACCGGCAGGGGCGAGGTGCGCAGGGGATCGAAGCGGCGGTTGCGCAGCGGGAGGCGTGAGCGGGTGAAGGTCGGGATCGAGACCAGCTCGAAGGAGATCTGGTTGAAGTCGAGGGTGATCGCGGTCGAGAACACCGGGATCCGCCGGCTGTCGAAGGGATCGGCGAAGTCGATCGGGTTCAAGTTGTCGGTCGGGTTGAACAGGTCACCCGTGCCCCAGCCGAAGATCTGATAGCCGACCCGGACCTCGAACAGGTCGATGGCGAGCGCCGCGTAGAAGTCCTTGGTGGTGATGATCGGGCGGCGGCGGTCGTCGTCGTCGATCGAGTCGGGGACGCCGATCGTGTAGTCGTCGTCGTCGACGCGCACGTCGAGCTCGGTCACGAGGCGCAGGCCCGTCGAGCCCGTCTCGTTCTGCCAGAGCCAGCCGCGGTAGTCGAGGTAGAGGCGCAGCTCGTGGCGCGTCTTGCGCGCGTTGCCGTCGCTGCCGTGGCTGAAGTGACTCAGGTTCTTGTAGCCCACGCTGCCGTGGATGTTCTCCGACACCCAGCCCCAGGCCCGATCGACGAGGCCCTGTCCCGCCTCCTCCTCGTCCTCGAAGCTGCCGCCTCCCTCGCTCTCCTCCCCCGTGTCCGCGAAGAGGGCGTCCAGGTCCTCGTCGCTGCTGTCGCCGCCAGCCCCCCCGCTGCTGGCGCTGGCGCTCTCGCCGCCGCCCCCTTCGCCGAAGAACTCGTCCTCCCAGTCGCCGACGCCGCCGCCCGCGCTGGGGTCGCTGCCCCCCTCCTGCTGGTCGAGGGCCTGCTTGCGGTCGCGCTCGAGGGCCGCCGCCAGCTCCTCGTCCTCGCTGCGGCTCGAGCCGCCGCCCGCGGCCAGCTCCTCGGCCAGCTCGCGGCGGAGCGTGGCGAGCTCCTCGCGGTGGCGGTCCTCGGCCGCGCGCAGGGCCTCCGCGACGCCGCCGCGGCCTCGAAGGGCGCCGA
>CALDQK010000075.1 GCA_937911525.1 uncultured bacterium | reverse complement strand
TATCCTCGAGGCCCTCGCGGGCGATCTCCGCCTTGTGAGCGTCCCCGGCCAGCTTCTGGAGACGCCGCTGCAGGAGGGCGTCGTTTTGGTGGAAGGGGCGGTAGAGGAAGTCGCGGTAGGCGATCCAGGCCTGCTCGTGGCGGGCCAGGGCGGCCTCGAGCTCGGCCTGGCTGGCCTGCTCGTCGGCCCAGGCGCCGAGGAAGCGCTCGACCTCCTCGCCCAGGGCGCGCTTGGCGGCGCGGCGGTCCTCCCACTGGGTGTAGGCCTGGGTCAGCTCGTCGGCGACGTAGAGCACGACGGCCAGCTCGGCGGCGGTGTAGAACCAGCCGCCGGCGCGGAGCAGCTTGCGCGAGGCGGGGCCCAGCCGGGCCACGAGCGAGGCGTTGCGCGGCAGGGCCAGGTCGGCCACCCACTTGATCCCGGCCACGCCGCCGCGCACGGCGGTCGTCGAGAGGCCGAGCGAGGCGACCGAGATCATGAAGGTCTTGCCCTCGAACTCGCCCGAGACGATCTGGGGGAGGGCCAGGCCGGTCATGAGCACGATGTGGGTCTTGAGCAGCGAGCTGACGAAGCCCTGGCGGAGGTGCTGGGCCAGGTAGCGGCCGTAGAGCAGCTCGCCGCCGCGGGCGCCCAGGGCGAAGAGCCCGTAGTGCTTGAAGAAGTCGGTCGTCATGACCCCGTCGAAGAACTCCTCGATCCGGAGTCGGTCGCCGGTGCGCACGACCATGGCCAGCTCCTTGAGGAAGAGCGCCAGGGTGAAGTGCGCCAGGGCGCCGCCTTCCCGCAGCAGGCCGTCGCTGGCCAGCGCCTTCCAGCGCAGGGTGCCGTCGGCGCGCCGGTAGCTCGCCAGCCGGTCGGCCTCGCCGCGGGCGGCGCGCTCCAGCGCGGCCAGGCGACCGCCCGGGGTCCCGTAGCGGTAGAGCTCTCCCAGGCGACCCAGCAGCCGGTCGAGGTGGGTCGCGCCGGTGGGCTTGCTGAACACCTCGAGGGCGTTGCGCAGGTCGGCCCGCAGGAGCGGGCCCGCGACCTTGGCGCGCTCGAAGACGCGCAGCGCCTCGGCGTCGGCGGCGCGCTCCGCCTTGATCCCGCCGGCGTGGGCGATCTCGTGGGCGAGGATCAGGCCCAGCACGCGGGCGCGGGCCTCGCCCTGGAGCGCGGCCGGGAGGCCCGCGCCCCGGGCGTGGATCTCGTTCAGGAGCCCGGTCGAGATCCGCACGCGCTCGCCCTTCTGCTCGGCGAGGATGTCGTTGGTGGGCACGATCTCGAGGCTGAGGCGCTCGAGGCGGGGCTTGCTCAGCGCCAGCGCGACGCGCTCGGCGCCCTCGGCGGCCGAGATCCGCTCGGCCAGGCGCTCGGCGCCCGCGCCCTTGAGCGTGTTGAACAGGGCCTCGACCTCGGCCGCGGGGATCCTGCTCGGCTGGAGCGGGCCGCCCCGGCTGCGGCGGGTGGCGAAGCCCTGCCCGTTGCCCTCGAGCACCGCCAGGCGGTCCTGCAGGGTCTTCTCGAGCGCCTTGGTGACTTCGATCACGGCCTTCTCGGCGGGGACCCCCGAGACGGGGCGCTGGCCGAACACGGCGACCATCACGTCCTGGAGGGCCACCGAGGGCAGCCCGTGGCTGCGCAGGACCCAGTCCATCAACATCCGTGTGCTGCGCCCGTTGGCGTCCCAGAAGGGGTGAATGCTGACCAGGCGCATGTAGGCCTTGCCGGCCAGCTCGGCGGGGGCCATTCCGGCGGCCTTGCTCGCCTCGTACCACTGGGTGAACTGCTGCATCGCCTCGCCGACGTAGCGGCCCGGCACGTAGTGGAAGCGACCGCCGGCCGTGATGTTCTCGCCCGCGTTGGCGCGGATCGTGCCGGGGGGGCGGCCGTTGTGCTGGAGCCCGGTGCCGAGCACGCGGTTGATCTCCTGCAGCCGCTCGACGGTCATGGGCTTGCCCTCGCTCGCCCACTTCGAGATCAGCGCGTCGGCCTTCTCGAAGTTGCGCAGGCCGATCGAGCGCCCGTCGGTGCCGGGCTGGCCGCCGTGGGTCCCGCGCAGGGTGCCCGAGCCTTGGGTGCGAGCGGCCTGCTGCTTGGCGATCAGCGCCTCGAGCGCGGCGCGGCGCGGGTCGTTCTGCGCGAGCGAGCCCTCGAGCGTGGCGACGCGCCCCTTGAGCGCTTCGATCTCGGCCCAGCGCGGCTGGAGCTCGGCGCGGGTGTTGGGCGTGAGCTCTCGCTCCCACATCTCCCGGGCGGTCTCGTAGAGATTGCGCTCGGGGTTGGAGGGCTGAGCGAGGGCCGGACTGGCGCCGAGGAGGAGCGCGAGGGCGGCGAGCGTCGGCAGGGTGCGGCGGATCATGCGTGGCCGATTGCAATGCAGTGGCCGACGTAAGCTCAGAGAACGCAGTCTCTCGGTTCGTATATGAGTCACCGCCGGGTCGAACCCTCGGCATGGCGTGAGCCGCAAGTGGGTCGATCGGGGGAGCCCTGCTCTGGGTTGGATCGCTATGCTCGGGGCGTGACGCAGCCGCCTCACCGCCTCGCGCGCCTCGCGCTCCAGCGGGGCTGGATCCACCCGGCGCAGATCCCGCCTGCCATGGCGTGGATCGAGCGCGCGCGCGTGCCCGGACAGGTCTCGCCGCGCCTGGGCGAGGCCCTGGTCGCGACGGGAGCCCTCTCCGCCCAGGCGGTCCACGAGCTCCTCGCCGGCCTGGGCCTGCAGGTCCTCGCTTGCCCCAGCTGTCGGAGCGCCTTCAACGCGCCCCAGGGGAGCGAGCAGCGCTGCCCCCGGGACGGGACTCCGCTCCAGCCGGCTCCTGGCGCGCTGCGCGTGCTGGGCGACCTCGGGCACGGCTCGGGGCGCCTCTCGGCGAGCTCGGGCCGGGTCCCCGCCCCGGCCAGCGACCCCAGCGGCCTGCAGGCCCGGACCTTGATCGCGGCGCCGCCGCCGAGCACGGGGCCCGGCCTCTCGTCCTCGTCCTCGTCCTCGTCCTCGTCTTCCGGCGAGCGGCTCCCCGCCGCGGCGCCGGGCGGCTACGAGCTCGGCGACGAGCTGGCCCGGGGCGGGTTCGGGGCGATCTACGTGGCGCGCGATCGCGGCCTCGAGCGGGAGGTGGCGCTCAAGGTCCTGCACGACGGCGGCGAGGAGACCGACCAGCTGCGCTTCCTCGAGGAGGCCCGCGTCACCGGGCAGCTCGAGCACCCCAACATCGTGCCGGTGCACGACTGCGGCCAGCGCGCCGACGGCAGCCACTTCTTCACGATGAAGCTCGTGCGCGGCCAGAGCCTGCGCGAGCTGATCGACGCCCACGCCAGCGGCGAGGAGGAGGTCTCGCTCCGGCGCTACCTGGAGGTGTTCGCCAAGATCCTCGACGCCGTGGCCTTCGCCCACGCGCGGGGCGTGATCCACCGCGACCTCAAGCCCGCCAACGTGATGCTCGGCGAGTTCGGCGAGGTGCTCGTCATGGACTGGGGCCTGGCCAAGGTCCGCGGCCAGGGGACGAGCCTGCGGGACTCGGTCCGCAGCCTGCGTGAGGTCGAGCAGGCCGAGGCCGGCTGGACGGTGGACGGCGCGATCGCCGGCACGCCGGCCTACATGTCCCCCGAGCAGGCCAACGGCGAGACCGAGGCCATCGACGAGCGGAGCGACGTCTACGCGCTGGGCGCGATCCTCTACGAGCTGCTGACCCTGAAGCGCGCCTTCTCGGGCCCGCTGACCGCGCTCCTGGCTCGCAAGCTGGACGGGACCTACGTGGACCCGGCCGAGGCCGCGGGTGAGCGCGACGTGCCGCCTGAGCTGGCCGCCGTGGTTCGCAAGGCGATGGCCCTCCAGATCGACGAGCGCTACGAGAGCGCCGCGGCCCTGCGCGAAGACGTCGACAACTTCCTCGAGGGGCGCGCCGTGAGCGCGCGGCGCGATCCGCTGCTGACGCGCCTGCGCAAGTGGGCTTGGCGCAACCGGACGCCGGTCGCCGCGGCCTCGGTGGCGCTGGTGTTCTCGGCGGTGCTGATGGTGCGCGCCTTCCTCCTGCCGGCCTCGGTGCGCGTCGACCTCGCGGGCGCCCCCGCCGGGGCCGAGGTGTTCCTGGGCGAGCGCCAGCTCGGTCGGACCCCGGAGCTCGGCGCCGAGGTCGTCGCGCGTGTGTGGCCGCCGGGCGCGCGCGAGGTGAGCGTCCGTCACGAGGGGCAGACCTGGTCCACCTTGCTGGCCCTCGCCAGCGGCGCCGAGGAGCAAGTGAGCGTCCCCGCGGCCGGGCGGCTGAGGGTCGACCTCAGCAAGCTGCGCCAGGCGCCCGAGGGGACTCGGCTGCGCTTCGCGGGCGAGGTCGTGGCGACGCTGGCCGAGCGCTCGGCGCGGCGAGACGAGGTCCAGCTCGAGGTGTGGCCTCCGCGGGCGGCCGAGCTGGCGGTGCTCCTGCCCGAGAGCGAGCAGCCGGTCGACACCCAAGCCCCGCCGGTTCAGCCCGGCGAGACGACCCTCGTCCTGCCGCGGCTCGAGCTGCCGCGGGCCCGGCTCGAGCTGATCCAGCCGCCCGGGATTCGCCGCGAGCTGTGGGTCGCGGGCGGGGTCGACCCCTACGGCAACGAGCTGACCCGCCCGCGCCGGGTCCAGGGCGAGCTCAGCCTCCGCCCGGGCCAGCAGCGCCTGCGCCTGCTCAGCCCCGGCTGCTTCCCCGAGGAGCTCACGCTCGAGCTAGCGGTCTCGCGCGAAGACGAGGCGCCGCAGCGGGCCGAGGTGCGCTTCGAGCCCAACGTGCACGAGCGCGGCGAGCGCGTGTTGCCCGACCTGCGCACCGGGCGGCTGGCCGACGTCGACGAGGACGGCACCCCCGAGCTGATCCTCTCCAACGCCGCCTACCTGAGCGTGCTGCGCCTCGAGCTGCCGCCCGTCGAGCTCTGGCGGCGAGCCTGGACCGCCGACCTCGGCAGCCGCGGCGACTTCGAGCTGGTGGACCTCGAGGGCGACGGGCAGCTCGAGTTGAGCGTCCCCGCCGGCGAGCGGATCGACCTGCTCGACGCGCTGAGCGGCCGAACGCGGCGCAACTTCCCCTTCAAGGGCTGCAAGCTGCGCGCGGTCGACCTCGACCAGGACGGTCGCCATGAGCTGGCGATCGGCACCGGCTATCGGGGCACGAAGCTCTTCGACGAGCAGGGCATGCGCTGGGCGACGCACACCGGCCGCTATCCCTTCTGGGGCTACCTGCTCGAGGTCCCCTTCCCGGACGGGCCGCCCGGGCTCTTGACCCGCTCCAACACCGAGCCGCTGCAGCTCGAGCTCCTCGACGCGCAGGGCGGGGTTCGCTGGCGCCGGCCCTGGCACGCGGATCGGCCCGAGGCCCTCCTCGTGCGCCCGCCGGCGGCGCCGCTCCTGATCTCCCACTCCGGGCACCTGCGCGCGCACGACCTGCGCCAAGGCAGGCTGGTCTGGGAGCGGCCGGAGCTGGGCGGCGTCGGCCGGCTCGAGGCGGGGCTGCTGGGGCCTCGGGCTCGGCCGGTCGTGATCGCGCATCGATCTGGGCGCGCGCTCTGCCTGGACGGCGCCAGCGGCGAGTCGCTGTGGAGTGTGGAGGGGATCGCGGGCCCAGGCGGCTTCGGCGACGCCGATGGGGACGGGTCCTTCGAGTGGCTGCAGTGGTGCAAGAGCGAGGTCGAGGGGACCCGCTGGCTGCGCGCCTACGGTCCCGGGGGCGAGGTCGAGCAGGAGCTGCTGGTCGAGAGCAACCCTGGCGCGACGATCCTCCCGCCGCGCGCGCTCGACCTGTTCGGGGATGGCGAGCCAGCGATCCTGCACCTCGAGCGCAACCGCCTCGCGCTGCTGCGGGTGCGTCGCCAGGGCGTCCCGGAGCCTTCTCGCCTCGAGCTCGGCGTGTCCTGCTTCGACCTGGACGGCGACGGGACCTTGGAGCGCTTCAGCGTCGGCGTCAGCGGCGGGGATCCGCCGCGGCGACTCTTGAGCGGGAGTGTGTGGGCGGAGCCCCTGGACCTCGCGACGACCCGGATCGGCAACGACTTCGCCTTCGCGCTCGACGCCGGCGACTTCGACGGCGACGGGGTGCGCGACCTCGGGCTGACGGGCAGCGCCGGCGTGATCGTTCGCTCGGGGCGGCCAGGGGGCGAGCTGCTCCTCGACGCGCCCCTGACCGGGATCCGCGCCTCGAGCGACGGGCTCTTCGAGCCGCCGGGGCGGGGCAAGCAGCGGATCGTGGTCGTGGCGAACCAGGTCCACAGGTTCGCGCACGGCGAGGAGCCTCAGACCTGGGGGATCCACCCGATCGAGCCGCAGTGGGGCGCGGCCGAGGTCGAGGGCGAGCGGCGCTTCTACTTCGGCGGCAAGAGCCAGCGCGGCTTCTGCGTGTGGGCGGTCTCGGACGGGGGCCAGCTCCGCGGCGAGCAGCCCTTGCCTCACGCCGTGGTCCGCGCGCCGGTGCTCTTGGCCGAGGGGCGGCTGCACTTCGGACTCGCGGACGGGCGGGTTGCGAGCGTCGCGCCGGACTTCGGCGACGCGCCGCGCTACTACCCGCTGGTGACGGTCAACGTGTTCGACCAGGTCGTGCGGCGCGGGCCCGAGGGGCCCGAGGTCGTCGCCACCTCTGGGCTGGCCGAGCTCGGACGCGCCAGCCTGCGCAGCGGAAGGGTCCTGGCTCCCTGGGTCGTGCCGCCCGCCTTCGCCCACATGGCCCGGGTCAACCTCTTCGCGCACGACTTCGACGGCGACGCCCTCGACGAGCTGGTCCTCGCCAACGAGGAGGGCGCGATCGTGGTCCTCGACGGCGAGGAGCTGCGGCCGGTGTTCGCGACCCTGGCCCTGGCGGTACCCAAGGGCGCTCTGTTCGACGCGCGCCCCCGGCTCCTCTCGACGGGGGAGCTGGTGGTCTACACGACCCGCGGGGCGCGGATCCTGAGCGACTTTCCCCAGCGAGTCGTCGCTCAGCGCCGCCCGCGCCCTGATCCGCAGGTCGCGCTGCTCGAGGTCGCGCGAGCGCTGGCCCGGGGGCTACCCGAGCGGGCGCGAGCCGCGGCGCGCCAGCTAAGACCTGGCTTCGCGGCGCGGCGGGCCAAGGTCCTGCTCGAGGGGAGGGGGCAGGGTCCCAGCCAGCACGTTGCCAAGCTCGCCCTTCGCCCCGCCGCGGAGCTCGACTCAGCCGCGCTCCTGGCCGAGACGCGCCGGCAGGTGGGGAGCGACCTGCGCCGAGCGCTGGAGGCTCTCCCCAGCGGCCCCGCTCGCGCGCTCGTCCTGCGTCACCTCCGCGCGGCCCTCGGCCCCGAGGCCCGCGAGGAGCTCCTGGCGGACGCCGAGCAGGCGCGCCGGGGTGGGCTCTTCGAGGAGGCCCGCGCCCTGCTGCGGGCTGGGGTGATCCTCTACGGCGACCCCGAGCTGCGGCGGCGCTTCGAGCACGCGACCGCCGAGCGCGCGATGCACCTCCAGCGCGGCTTCGACCGGATCCGCCCGCCCGTGGTCGTGCTGGACGCGCTGAAGGTGTGTCCGCGCAGCGCGCGTCTGCACACCCTCGCGGCCTTGCTCCTGGCGGTTCGTCAGCGCGGCGAGGAGGCCCTCACTCAGGCTCAGCTGGCCCTGCGCCACGCCAGCGAGGCGGAGCGACCCTGGGTCGCGGCGCACCTGCTGGACTTCTACCAGGGGCAGCCCCAGCAGGCGGAGCTCTGGGCTGCGCTCCAGGGCTCCAACGATCCCTGCGCGCAGATTCGTCGCGCCACCCGCGAGGGAGACCCCGCCCGCGCCCTGGCGCTCCTCGACGTGGCCCTGGCCCGCGAGCTCGACGACCCCCTCTTCCAGCTCCACGAGCTCGGCCACAAGCAGCGCGCCAAGGCGCTCTTTGCGCTGGGACGCGCCCTGGAGGGGGCTCAGGCGCTGGTGCGCTCCGTCGCCTGGCAAATGCCGCGCGCGCCGGCGTTGCAGCTCGAGCAGCTCAAGCAGGCCGTCGGGCTCTTCCAGGGCGGTCACTTCGCCGCCGCCGCGCTCCTGGCCGAGCGCTGGCTGGCGGGTCCCGATTCGAACTTGGCGCGCCAGGCGCAGCAGCTCGTGGTGGCGGCTCGCCTGCGCCAGGCCCAGCAGATCCTCCCCCAGGATCGCGCGGCAGCGCTGAAGTTGGTGGAGACGGCCCTGATCCAGGGCGCCAAGCCCGAGCAGGTTCGGCAAGCAGGCCTGGAGGCCCTGCTGGCCGACCCCCAGCTGGCTCCCTACCTGCAGGAGGGCGAGTGAGCGCTCGCGTGCGCGTGTTCGTCGGCTGCAGCCTCGAGGGCTTCATCGCGGGTCCGGGACCAGCTTCGGCGGCGCGAGAGCTCAGTGGGCGAAGCCTACGCCAGGGGAGCGCCATGAGCCGGCGGGGGTTAGCGTCTGACTCCGCGCGCTTGCGTCTCCGGTTGCCAGATCTGGGCGGGACCAAGCCTTCGTAAAGCCTGAGCCGTCCGGACTGGACGCGTACCCATCAGATAAGGTCCTCGCATGGCCAGCGATCGACTCTTGAAGCTGCTCGGACCCCGGGGCGTCGCCGTGTGCGACGGCGCCATGGGCACCATGCTCTACGCGCGCGGCGTGTTCGTGAACCGCTCCTTCGACGAGCTCAACCTGAGCGACCCCGACCTCGTGCGATCGATCCACAGCGAGTACATCGACGCCGGCGCGGACCTGATCGAGACCAACACCTTCTCGGCCAACCGCTTCAAGCTCGCCGCCCACGGGGTGGAGGGCCTGGTCCACCAGATCAACAGCGAGGCCGCGCGTCTGGCCCGCGAGGCGGCGGAGGGGCGCGGCGTGCTCGTGGCGGGCTCCGTCGGCCCGCTCGGCGTGCGGATCGAGCCCTGGGGGCCGACGGCGCTCGACGAGGCGCGCGCGGCCTTCCGCGAGCAGATCCGGGCGCTCGTGGACGCGGGCGTCGACCTCTTGATGCTCGAGACCTTCTATCACCTGCCCGAGCTCGAGCAGGCAGCCCTCGCAGCCCGCGAGGTGTGCGACCTGCCGGTCGTGGCGCAGCTGACCGTCACCGACGAGGGCAGCTCGCCCGAGGGCGTCGAGCCGCCGGACTTCGCGCGCACGATGTCCAAGTGGGACGTGGACGCGGTGGGGATCAACTGCGGGACCGGGCCCGCGGCGACCCTCGAGGCGATCGAGTCGATCCGCGACGAGCTGGACCTGCCCCTGAGCGCGCTCCCCAACGCGGGCCAGCCGCGCAACGTGCACGGTCGGAACATGTATCTGACCTCGCCCGACTACATGGCCTCCTACGCGCGCCGCTTCGTCAAGGCAGGCGTGCGCCTGGTCGGCGGCTGCTGCGGGACGACGCCGGCGCACATTCGCGCGATGAAGGAGGCGGTGGTCGCCGCGCGTCCTGCCGCGCGGCCGCCGCGCCTCGACGCTCCCCGCGACGAGTCGGTCGAGCTGAACACGCCCGAGCGCGGCGCCAAGTCGGTGCTCGGCCAGCGCCTGGCCGAGCGGGCCTTTCCGGTGTGCGTGCAGATCCGCTCGCCCAAGGGCTGCGACCCGCGGCCCACCCTCGAGCACGTGCGCGAGCTGCACGAGGCCGGCGTCGACCTGGTCTCGGTGTTCGAGGGCCGCGGCGGCGCGCGGATGTCGGCCTTCGCGCTGGCGCAGATCATTCAGCGCGAGGTCGGCACCGAGACCCTGCTGGAGATCGCGAGCCGTCACCGGACGCTGCTGCGCATGCAGGCCACGGTGCTGGGCGCCCACGCCCTCGGCCTGCACAACCTGGTCGCGGTCACCGGCCCGCCCCTGACCCTGGGCGAGTATCCCGACGCGACCAAGGACTTCGAGGTCGACTCGATCGGCCTGAGCAACATGATCCGCCGCCTCAACGAGGGGCGCGACGTGGCCGGCCAGTCGATCGGGACGCCGACCGCGATCCACCTCGGGGTGCACCTCGACCCCTTCGCGGTCGACACCGAATACGAGGTCCGGCGCTTCGAGTGGAAGGTCGACGCGGGGGCCGAGTACGCGCTCACGCCGCCGGTCGTCGACGCCAAGGCCCTGGTCGAGTTCTTGCCGCGGATCGCGCACTGCCGGATCCCGATCCTGGCCACGATCCCGCTGATCGGGCGCTTCCGCGATGTCGAGCGCCTGCGCCAGTTCGGCGCGGGGCGGGCGCCGCAGGCCTTGCTCGACCGCATGATGCGCGCCGAGCGCGAGGGCCGGGAGCGCGAGGAGGGGCTGGCGATCGCGGTCGAGACGGCGCGAGCCCTGCGCGAGCACGTCGAGGGGCTGCAGGTCGTCGCGCAGACCGCGCGCCTGAGCGACGTGCCGCCGATCGTCGAGGCCGTGAAGTAGACGCGTGGCGCGGCTCGCGACGCTGATCTGCGGCCTGCTCGCCCCCTGCGGGGTGCTCTGGGCTCAGGGCGAGCCTGCTGCGCCGGGGCCCGCGGAGGTCCGCCGCTGGTACGTGTCCGAGAACGGGCGCGAGGTCGGCTGGGAGCGGGTCGAGCTGCGCCGGGCGGCGGGCGCCTGGACGCTCTCCTCGCGCGCCGAGCTGCGCCTGACCGAGACGCCCTTTCGCTACCGCCAGGAGCTGCGCCTGCGCGGCGCGAAGCTCGAGCGCTACTCCCTGCGCGCGGGCGCGATCGAGGCCGCCGCCGAGCCGCAGGGCGAAGGGGTCCGGCTGAGCGCGTCCTACGGCGAGGGCCGGGCGGGCGAGAAGCTCGTCGCCCGCGGGAAGCTGCCGCAGGTCGTGCTCGATACCCAGGTCCGCGCGCACTTCGAGGTGCTGGCGGCCCTCGCGCGCAAGCAGGCGGGGCCCTTCGAGCTCGAGGTGCTCGTCCCGCAGACCCTCAACGCGCTCCGGACTCGCTTCGAGCCGGGGCGCAGCTTCCAGGTTCAGCTCGGGGGGCGGACGCGCCGGGTGCGCGAGGGCGTGCTGCGCCTCGGCCAGCGCGCGCTGACCCTGACCTACGACCGCGACCGCGACGCGGCCTATCGGGTGGTCGACGACCAGGGCTACAGCGCGGCCGTCAGCGGCTGGCCGGGGCTCTTCGTGGAGCTCGAGCTGCAGCTCACGGGCGCCGCGGAAGAGCAGATCCCTGCCACCCTGACCCTCCCCCGCCAGGACGAGCCCGCCCCCGGGCTGGTGTTCGTGGGGGACCTCGACGCGCGGGGGAGGGACGCGCTCGCGGGCAAGCGCCGCCCGCTGCGTGACCTGGCCCGGGACCTCGCGGCGCGGGGGGTGGCGAGCCTGCGCTACGACGCCTGGAGCTACCGGCTCAAGCGTGCGCTCGCGAGCGGAGCGCCAGCGCGCGTGGCGGCGGCGCGCGAGCGCTGGCGAGAGGGCCTGCTCGCGGAGCGGGACCTGGCCGACGCGCGCGCGGCCCTGGCCTCGCTGGCGGCGCGCGGAGAGGTCGGCGCGCTGGGCCTGGTCGGGCACGGGACGGGGGCGCGCAGCGCGGCGGCGCTGGCGGCCGTCGACTCGCGCGTCGCGGCGCTGGTCTCGCTGGCGGGGGTCGCGGGCGGGGCGGACACGCGCGTGATCGCCGAGCAGGCGGGGCGCCTGGCGCCCGCTCGCCGCGAGGAAGCGCTGAAGCAGTTCCGCGCGCTCTTCGCGCGGGTCCGCGGCGGGAAGATCGCCCCCGACCTGAACGTGTTCGGCTACACCGCGCGCAGCTGGCAGGACCTCCTCGCGCGGCCCACGCTGCCCACCCTGCTCGAGCGCGGGGGGCCGCCGGTCCTGGCCCTGCGCGGCGAGGCAGACGAGTGGGTCTCGGCGGCCGACCAGGAGGCGATCGCCGCCGCGCTGCGCGGGCGCGAGGACGGGTCGCGGCACGCGCTCCTGCCGGGCCTCGACCACGCCTTCTCGGACTCGGAGGGGCGGGTTCCGCAGGCGGTCTCCCAAGAAATCGCGGCCTGGCTGCGCGAGCGTTTGCGCTAATCCCTTGTCAGGCAAGCTCTCGGGAGCTGGCGGGGCGGGATCGCCCCTCCCTTGGCGAGATTGCCTGGCGTGAATCTCTTGCGCCTCCTCCCCCTGCTCCTGGCGTGCGCGTGGGCCCCGCCCCTCTACGCCCAGGAGTCGCAGCCCGCGGCCGGCGCAGAGCCGGGCAGCGCAGAGCCGGGCAGCGCAGTCGAGGAGCGGGAGGTCCGCGCAGAGGGCGCCGCCGAGGACGAGCCCAAGGGGCCGCCTCAGGAGCTCCAGCTCTCGCTGACGGGCTGGCAGCGCTTCGAGGCGCGCTCGCGCCTCGACGACGGCCCCGCGCGCTTGAGCGTCTACCGGACGGGCTTCGACGTGCGCGCCTCGCGCTTCTTCGGCTTCTTCGGGCGCGGCAGCGTGTCCGCGGGCTACGAGTGGTCGCGCTACGACCTGCAGGACGCCACCAACCTGGACCCGCCCCGTCCGCGCACGGAGAAGGACCCTTGGGATCGGCTGCACGTGGTGCGCCTCCGGCTCGAGGGCCAGCTCTTCCTCTCGCGCTCCTTCTTCCTCTCGACCTTCGTCTCGGGGCGGCTGGGCTTCGAAGAGGGGACCGATCTCGCCGACGCCTTCACGGCCGTCGCGTTCTTGCTCGCCGGCTGGCGGATCAGCCCTGACTTCCAGCTGCTCTTCGGGGCCGGCACGATCACTCAGCTCGAGGACTCCCCCAACGTGTTCCCCGCGCTCGGAGTCCGCTGGAAGGTGACCGACTGGCTGCGGCTCGACCTGCTCGGTCCCTTGCTCCGCGCGACCTTCACCCCGACCGAGGGCCTGGAGCTCTTCCTCTCGGTCGCCTGGCAGAACCGCCAATACCGCTTCGCCAAGCGGCGCAGCCTCTTCGCCGAGCACATCCTGCAGGACGGGCAGCTGCGCGTGCAGGCGGCCGCCCGCTGGTTCGTGAGCGACTTCCTCGCGCTGCGCGCAGAGCTCGGCGTGATCGCCTACCGCGAGCTCGAGCTCCTCGACCCCCGCGGAGACGACGTGTATCGGCTCCAGGGGGAGCCCGCGCTGCTCGGCGGCCTGGGCCTCGAGCTCCGCTTCTGAGCTACATCAGCACCTGATCGGCGGGCAGCGGGCCCGCGGTCATGTAGCGCTTGTAGAAGCTGTCCTGGCTGGAGTCGCCCACGGGGATCGCCTGGACGGCGCCGTTGCTGCCGCTGGCGACGGGCGAGCCGACCGCCTGCTGGCCCGCCAGCGGGCTGGCGGGGGAGGACATGCCGCTCTCGTTGAGGCGGGTGTAGTACTCGTCGACGATCTGCTCGAAGCCCTCGGGGGCGCACTGGATCGGGGTGACGAGGCAGCCGGTCTGCTTGCGGACCTCGGCCAGGGTCGACTCCTTGGCGAGGTCGGGGGTGACCACCACCAGGATGTTGCCCAGCTTGTCGACGGCGAGCACCCGGTGCTCGCGCGCGACCTGCTCGGGGATCCAGCGGATCGTCTCGAGGGGAATCTTGGTGTTGCGAGCGTTGATCTTGGGGATGCGCAGCCGCTGCAGCAGCGGCACGATCAACGCCTCCTCGCTGGGAAACCCGGATTGGAGCAGGGCGCGGCCGAGCACGCTGTCCTGCTTCCCGCTGGACTGCAGCTCGCGCTGCAGCAGCTCCTGGGTAATGGGGCCTCCGGCGAGGAGGCTCTTGCCAATGTTGAGCTTGTCTTGCGGGATGGGCATGCGTGAGGAATTTCCCCTTGGCGGTCTAATGGGGTACCAGATCGGCATGGCGAGGGCAAGCTGCGTTGACGCGTCAAGATTGCCGCTGCTATAGTCCCGGTCGTCGTAAGTCCATGTATTGCCCTTCACGCAGGGCGAACGCGCGATATACGCGCTAAACAGAACTGGGGTGGGGTGATATGGCTGCTGGGCTCGACATCAAGCTGACGACGATCGACGGCGACGACTTGTCCGCGCTGGCTGAAATGACGGGGGCCATCGACGGCAACACGGTCCCCAGCTTTCAGGCCACGCTGGAGGAGATCAAGACCAAGGGGATCCGGCGCCTGGTCCTGGACATGTCCAAGATCAAGTACGTGAACTCGACGGGCCTCGGCTCGCTGGTCAAGTACGCCGACACCTTCAAGTCGACCGGCGGCGGCATGGCCCTGATCAAGGTGCCTGCCAAGGTCAAGATCGTCATCGAGATGCTCGGCCTCAACGCCTTCTTCGACATCTGCTCCGACCTCGACGCGGCGCTCAAGGCGCTCGAGTCGGCCGACGGGGGCGGCGGCGGCGGCGGGGCGGCGCCCGCGGCCAAGCCCGCGAGCAGCAAGCCCCCGCGCCTCACCGGCAAGCGCAAGCCGACCGGCCCGGCCCCCACGGCGCCGCAGCCCGCTCAGACCCAGACGACGACCAGCGGCGGCGGCGGCTTCCC
Source organism: uncultured bacterium (assembly GCA_937911525.1). Classification (GTDB taxonomy): domain Bacteria; phylum Planctomycetota; class J058; order J058; family J058; genus NORP233. Next base: position 10 of record CALDQK010000075.1, on the reverse strand, counting down.
CCAGACGATC